>DATCPV010000353.1:0-6663 GCA_036569885.1 Gaiellales bacterium
GCGCAGGTCATCGCCGAGGACCCGGCCGTGCTCTTCCGCTCACAGCACCTGCGCGTTGCGCTCCCGGTGATTCTGCAGGTGCCGGCGTACGTCGAGTTGCGCCCACTGGTGAAGCGCAACGTCGTTCGGCGCGTCCTCTTCTGCCGCGACAACTGGCGCTGCGCCTACTGCGGCCGCAACGGCGGCCCGCGCGACCTAACGATGGATCACGTGAAGCCGCTTTCGCGCGGCGGGCAGCACTCATGGGACAACGTGGTGAGCGCCTGCCGCCGCTGCAACCACCGCAAGGGCAACCGGCTGCCGTGGGAGGCGGGCATGTACCCCCGCCATGTCCCCAAGGCGCCCGACATGGTGCAGGTGGCATGGGCGGGCCGGCTGACGCACCCCCTTCAGCGCGAGTACGTGGCCGCCTGGCACAAGGTGCCCGAAGCGGTTCTCTAACGCCCGTTTGGCGCACAACCACCGCCAGGGTGGATGAATAATCGGTGCCTGGCACCGGTCATTCACGGCCCGAGCAGTGTCCCCACCCCAGCCGCCACTCCGCGAGAGGCCACCAACCAGCGAGGGCGGGAGCGGTCAGAACACCACGCTCTTCCAGTGCGCCAAAAGGGGTCTGACCCCGTTTGGCGCTCGCGCTACGCCATCGCCGCCGCCCGCAGGCCCGTCTGCATCGCGGCCGCGACCGGGCCCGGGCGGCCGTCGGCGATCGCGGCGCCGTCCAGCCGCACCACCGGCATCACCTCGCGGATGCTCGACGACGTGAACACCTCGGTCGCCCGCGCCAGCCGGTCGAGCTCGTAGGCACCGGACTCGACCGTGATCCGAGCGTCCGCCGCCACATCGACAAGGGTGTCGCGGGTCACACCCGCGAGGATGCCGAGGTCGAGCGCCGGCGTGTGCAGCACGCCGTCCTCCACGAACCACACGTTTGACGTCGGGCCTTCCAGCACGATTCCCTCGAGGGAGAGAAACAGGGCGTCGTCGGCCCCGCGCCGGCGCGCCTCGGTCTGGGCGGCGATGTTGACCGCGTAGCTCGTCGACTTCACGCCGGGCAGAAGCCAGGGAGACGCGCGCCGGGCCGTCGCGCCGATCGCGAGCTGGAGCGAGCGCAGCTCGATCCCGGCCGTCCGCGCCTGCTCGAGTCCCTCCGGGAGCGCGGTGACGAGGGCGAATCCAACCGGCCGGGTCGCATCGGCGCCCGCGGTCCACACCACCCGCAGCACCGCGTCCCCGACGTGCGGCTGCGCAAGTGACTCGCCGACGAGATCGGTGAGCGCAAGCGAGTCGGGGGCATCCAGACCGAGCACCCGGGCCGAGCGCGTCAGCCGCTCCAGGTGCGCCGGCAGCCGGAACGGCCGCCCCGCGTACACCCGCAGCGTCTCGAACACCGCCCGGCCGCGCAGCACCGCCTCGTCGTCGACCCGCAGCCACGGGCGGTCGGGATCGACCAGTCCGTGGCCCAGCACCGCCAGGGCCAGGGTCTCCTCGGGCATGCCTGTGCGATGCTACCGGCGTGTCCGCGGTCTCGGAACGCAAGCGCCACGCCCGCCACCTGTTCGCGGGCATCGCCGCCGACTACGACCGCTGGGCGCAGCTGCTCTCGCTCGGCCAGGACCGGCGCTGGCACGACTTCATGATCGAGACGATCGCCCCGGCCGCCGACCGCGACGGGGCGCTCATCACAGATGTCGCCACCGGCACCGGCGCCGTCGCGATCGCGCTCGCCCGCCGCTACCCGTGCCGCGTCGTCGGCATCGACCAGAGCCCCGACATGCTCGCCGGCGCCCGTGACCGGATCGACGCCGCGGGCCTTGGCGAGCGGATCGAGCTGGTCGAGGCGCCCGCGGAGGAGTTGCCCGTCGCCCCGGGCTCGGTCGATGCGCTCACGCACACCTATCTGCTGCGCTACGTCGACGATCCGGCCACGGTGCTGCGCACGCTGGCCGCCGCGGTTCGTCCCGGCGGCATGATGGCATCGCTCGAGTTCGGCGTCCCCCGGGGCGCCGAGCTGGCCGCGTGGCGAGCCTACACGCGCGTCGGGCTGCCGCTGGCCGGCGCTCTCGCCGGGCCGGCCTGGGTGCACACCGGGCGGTTCCTCGGCCCCAGCATCGAGCGATTCTGGAACGCCTATCCGCTCGACACGATGCTGCGCATGTGGGCCGACGCCGGGATGGAGCGCATCCGCTCGCGGCGCCTGAGCGCCGGCGGCGGAATCGTCATCTGGGGCGCGCGGTCGGGCTGATTCAGGTGGCCGTGAGCTCGTCCAGATAGCTGGCCGAGCGGCGGGTGAGCCGGCCGTCGGCGCCGGTCTCGTAGTAGCCCATCCGTCACAGCGGCGGCGAGTAGACGTGCAGCCACACCGTCGGCTCATCACCGGTGTGGCAGACGTCGTGGATCCTCGAGGCGTCGAAGCTGAACCCCTCGCCCGCCGCGTGGGTGACCACATCGAGGTCGGCCCGGCCGAGCATCGGGCGCAGCTCCGCCAGCGCGCCCTCGATCACTCGTACCGCGCCGCCGGAGACGTCGTGGTCGTGCAGCCCGGTCTCCTGGGTGCCCACCCAGCAGATCAGCCAGGCGTCGAGATGGTGATCGCGGTGAAGACGCACGAACACCCGGTCGTCGTCGTCGTGGCGAACCTCACTCCGCCAGAGCTCGGGCCGGCCGGCGAGATCCTCGGCCACGACACGCAGCTCCTCGGGCGTGAGATCCCGATCGTCGCTGTGCCGCTGCGAGAACCAGGTCGCGACGGCGGACAGCGCATCTGTCATGGAACACCTCCTTGGTCGTGGAACACCCGGGCCGGGTTGCGCTCGGCCACGGCCTCGAAGACGGCGGGGCCGAGAGCATCGAGCGAGCGCAGAAGCGGGTCCGGGTCGATGACGGGGACATCGGTGCCGAGCACGATCTGCTCGGCGCCGTAGGCGGCCAGGGCAAGCTCGAGATCGAGCCGCTGGCACGAGGCGGTGTCGAGAAACACGTTGCGGTCGATCGAGCCCGCGAGGCCCGAGAACGTCCGCCAGCGCCCCTCCAGGAAGGGCGCACCGCCGGCCATGATGGCAAACACGACGCGCAGCTCGGGATAGACGGGCGCCCCCAGTGCCCTCCAGGTCGCGAACGCGCGCAGCGACGAGGCCGGGTACTGCGCGAGCGGCGTCCACCACGCCGGAAGGCGCGGGTCGGCCGGCTCGGGCCGCGTCCACGGAGCCGGCCCCGGGTGCACGAACAGCGGCCGTCCAGCCCGCTCGAGGATTTCAAGAAGCGGGGCGCAGAGGTCGAGCCCGGCCGGCGTCGCCAGCGCCTCGCTCGGTAACGCCAGGCCGGCGAAGCCCGCCTCCAGCCGGTCGGCGACGTCGCCCGCGCCGGCGTCGGCCGCGGTCAGGCAGGCGGCGGCAAATGCCCGCAACCTCCCATTCGACCGGCCGACCAGCTCGGAGATGCCCTCGTGGTAGGCATCCAGCAGCGGGCGGGCCTCGTCCTCGGGCAGGGCCTCCACCCCGACCGGGGTCGAGATCGAGATCACGGCGGTGTCGATGCCGCCGGCATCCAGCAGCGCCAACCTCCGCTCAGGGTCGTGGGCCGCGGCGAGGATCGGACCGGCGGGCTCGAAGGCGAGCTCGAGCCACATGCCGCCGTCGCGCGTGACGATCCGGGGCGCGCTCGTGCGCCCGGACAGCGCCGAGATGAAGGCCTCGGGCCAGAGGTGCTGGTGCAGATCGACGCGCGTTTGCGTACTCCCGGGTCTTGTGAAACGATTAACACGATTGTGACTGATCACCGCCCCAAGCGCAAGCGGGCAACGCTGCGCGACGTTGCCGAGCTGACCGGGCTCTCGCCCGCCGGCGTGTCCTACGCACTGCGCGGCCAGCGGGTGTCCGCAGCGACGGAGGAGCGGGTGCGCGACGCGGCCGACCGGCTGGGATTCCGGTCGGATCCGATCGCGCGTGCGCTCCGCGGCGGCTCGACGGGCGTGATCGGGGTGATCGGCGGCAGCCTGGCCGACTACTGGCATCAGGAGTTCGCCTCGGAGCTGCAGCGGCACCTGCGCAGGCGCGGCCGCCACATGTTGCTCGCAGATGCCGACGGCGACGCGGCGACCGAGACCGACCTCGCCCGCGGGCTGGTCGACCAGCGCGTCGACGGCCTGATCGCGCTGCCGGTGGCACCCGACTCACCCGCCTGGACCGAGATCGTGTCGCAGGTACCCGTCGTGGCCGTCGGGGCGCCGCTCCCGGCACCGGCGGGCGCGATCAGATTCCAGGCCGAGGAGGGGGCCGATCTCGTGCTCGACCATCTCCGCGGTCTCGGTCACGAGCGCATCACGGTGCTCTCGACGGGTGTCCACCATCCGCGCCGGCGGCGGGGAGTGCGGACGCGGACGTGCGGGTTTGCGGCCGCCGACGGCCGCGCGGCCACCGTCGCGGCACTGCGCCGGCAGTCACCGCCGACCGCGGTGTTCGCGCTCTCCGACGCTCTCGCCTACGGCGCCTACATGGCCTGTGCCGACGTGGGGCTGAGCATCCCGCGGAGCATCTCCGTCGCCGGCTTCGACGACCACCCCATCTCGCGCCTGCTGAGCCCGGCGCTCACGACGGTCAGCTGGGACACAGCGAGGGCGGCGGCCGCAGCGGCGGCGATGCTGCTCGATGCGATCGAGGGCCGCCGCCGGCTCGGCCGCGAGCTGGTCGTGCGCCCGCGCTTGGTCACCCGCGACTCAACCGCGCCAAACGGGGTCAGACCCCTTTTGGCGCAGCGCGGGAGAACATGACGTAGCTGCGGTCGGGCAGCATGCCGACGCGCTCATACAGGCGCACCGCGCCGGTCGGATTGTCCGAGTCGACCTTGAGGCCGACGGTCGCCAGGCCGCGGCGGTGAAACTCGCCGAACGCCTCCCGCAGCAGCGCCTCACCCAGGCCGCGGCCGCGCCAGGCCGGGTGCACCCCGACGTCCTTGACCCAGCCCTCGGCCCAGCACAGGCACGCTCCGCACAGCTCCGTGCCGGCCTCGGCCAGGAACCACACCCCCGGGTCAAAGCCCGGGTCACCCGTCATCCAGGGCACCCAGCGGTCGAACGGCAGCACCACCTCGGCGCTGGCGGCAAAGGCCTCGACCATCAGGGTGTGCACCGCCGGGGCGTCGTCGTCGCGGTACGTGCGCACCGCGACCCCGTCGGGCCATACCGGCGTCCGCGGCTCCTGCGTCACATCGAGCTCCATCCGCAGGATCTCGCGCGCCTGCGTCCACCCCCGGTCGCGATAGAGCCCGACCAGATCGTCGGCTGCCGACGGGACGATGGTCTCGAGCTCCCCGCCGCGCGCCGCAACGGTGTCCAGGAGCGCAGCCGCGACGTCGCCGTCGCGATGGTCGGGGTGGGGCCACACCTCGACGTAGCCGTCCTCGAGGGTCGCGTAGCCGACGACGTCGCCGCCGCCCTCGGCCACCCAGGCCTCACCGTGACCCCACGCCGCGCGCAGGTGCTCGATCGACCCCTCGCCGCGGCCGTACAACACCATCGAGAGGGCGTCGGAGACCGCGAAGGCCGGCTCGACGTCGGCCGCGACCGCCGGGCGCACATGCACGTCAGCCGGGCCCATCAGCCGCCGAAGTGGAGCAGCACCTTGCCGAACTTCCCCGACGCGGCGAGATGGTCGAACGCGTCGGCGGCGCTCGCGGCCGGAAACACGCGGTCGACGAACGGCCGCACCCGGCCGCTCGCAAGCAGCGGGACGACCTGACGCGCGAACGCCTGCACCGCCGCGGCCTTCTCGTCCATCGCGCGGGCGCGCAGCATCGTGCCCATGAGGCTGGCGCGCTTGCCCATCATCACCCGCAGCGACAGCTCTGCGTCGGCGCCCGCGCCGGTGCCGACGACGATCACCCGGCCGCGGGGCGCGAGCGCGGCGAGGCTGCCCGAAAGGTTCTGGGCGCCGACCAGCTCGAGCACCACGTCGACCCCCGCCGCGTCGTCGAGCGCCACCGTCTCGGCGCCGAGCTCGGCCAGCTTGTCGTGGTGGCAACGCGCGTTTGCGAGCACCCGGGCGCCGACGGCGACGCCCATCTGGACGCCGGCCGTGCCGACCCCTCCGGTGGCGCCGTTCACGAGCAGCGTCTCGCCCATCGCCAGAGCCGCTCGGGTGAAGACCGCGTCGTGTGCGGTGACGAAGGCCTCGGGGACGGCGGCCGCGTCGCGGTCGTCGAGCGAGTCGGGGACGCCGGTCACATGCCGCTCGTGCGCCACGACCGTGTCGGCCAGGCCGCCGCCGCCAACGATGCCGAACACCCGGTCGCCCTCCCGCCAGGCGGTGACCGCGGCGCCGCAGGCGACGACTCTGCCCGACACCTCGAGTCCCGGGATGTCCTGCGGCGAGCCGGCCGGAGCCGGGTAGCGGCCCGCGCGCTGGGCCAGGTCGGCGGGGTTGAGCCCGGCATGGGTGGCCCGGATCAGCACGGAGTGATCGCCCGGGACAGGGTCGGGCCGCTCCTCCACCCGCACCACCTCGGATCCGCCGGCGCCCGTGAAGGTGACCGCGATCATGGCGGGGATCCTACGCTCAACTCCACGCCTCGCCCCGCCAGTTCGGGGTCGACGATCACAACCGTGCGCGCTCCCTCGCCCCGGCGCAGGCGCTGCAGCGCTTCCTAGACCCCGTCGAGGTCGGTGAAGTG
>DATCPV010000354.1:0-3714 GCA_036569885.1 Gaiellales bacterium
CAGGTCGCGCGGCCCGACACGCACCGGTACCCGTCCAACCGCGGCCGGCCGGAGTTCCGGGAGGCGGTGGCCGGCTTCTATCGCCGCCGTTTCGGGGTCGAGCTCGACCCCGATACCGAGATCCTGCCCCTCCTCGGCGGCAAGGAGGGGGTCGCGCATGTGTGCTTTGCGATGCTCGACCCCGGCGACGCCTGCCTCGTCGCAGACCCCGGGTATCCGGTCTACACGTCCGGGACGCTGCTGGCAGGGGCGGAACCCGTATTGATGCCACTGACCGCTGAGCGGGCATTTCAGCCCCATCTGGAGGCGATTCCCACGCAGGTGTCGGCCCGGGCGAACCTGCTTTTCTGCAATTACCCCAATAATCCGACAGGTGCGGTCGTGGATGTCGCGTTCTTCGAGCGGCTGGCCGCCTTCGGGCTCGAGCGCGATGTCCCCATCGTGCACGACAACGCCTATTCCGAGATCACGTTCGACGGCTACACCGCGCCGAGCTTCCTGCAGGCCCGCGGCGCACGCGAGGCGGGCGTCGAGATGTTCTCGCTGTCGAAGACGTACAACATGACCGGCTGGCGCGTCGGCGCGGCGGTCGGCAACGCCCGGATGATCCAGGCGCTCTGGAAGCTCAAGACGAACATCGACTCGGGCGTCTTCGAGGCCGTCCAGATGGCGGCCGTGCGCGCGCTCACCGGCTCGCAGGAGCACGTGGCCGAGATGTGCGCGGTCTACGCGCGGCGGCGCGACCTCGTCCTGGCCGCACTCCACGCGGTCGGGATCGACGTGCCGCCGCCGCGGGGCACGATCTACGTGTGGGTGCCGGTGCCGCCAGGCCACACGTCGGTCTCGTTCGCCGAGCTGGTGCTCGACCAGGCGGCCGTGGTCGTCTCGCCCGGATCGGCCTACGGGCCCAACGGCGAGGGCTACGTGCGCCTCTCCCTGACGGTGCCCGACGACGAGCTGCGCGAGGCGATGTCGCGCATCGAGCAGCACCTGAGAGTCACGGTCTAAGAGCTCTTCTTATACTGCTCCTCGTGGCAGTGAACACGCCTCGTGACCAGGATCCCGAGCGCGGGGTGGTGGTGGCGTCCCTGCTGCCGGGCACCGACGGCGCGGACGAGCTCGACGAGATGCGCGAGCTCCTGCGCACCGCCCGCGTGCGCACCGTCGGCACGCTCGTGCAGCACCGCCGCCGCCCCGATCCGCGCACCTACCTCGGGCCGGGCAAGCTCGACGAGCTGCGCGAGCTCCTGGCAACGGTCGATGCCGAGGTCGTCGTCTCGGACGACGAGCTTTCTCCGCGCCAGCAGCGCACGCTCGAGGATGCGCTGCAGATGCGGGTCGTCGACCGAACAGCGGTGATCCTGGACATCTTCGCCCAGCACGCGCACACCGCCGAGGGCAAGCTCCAGGTCGAGCTCGCCCAGCTCGAGTACTCGCTGCAGCGCATGCGGGGGATGTGGAAGCACCTCGAGCGGCTCGGGGGCGGCGTCGGCACCCGCGGCCCGGGCGAGACGCAGCTCGAGTCCGACCGCCGCATGGCCCGGCGGCGGCTGGCGCTGCTGCGCACGCGCCTGCGCGACGTCGCCGCCCAGCGCGACGTGATGCGGCGCCGGCGCGCTCGCTCGGCGGTGCCGGCCGTGGCGCTCGCCGGGTACACGAACGTCGGCAAGTCGACCCTCCTGAACGCACTCACCGGCTCGGAGGTGAGCGTGGACGATCGCCTGTTCGAGACGCTCGACCCCACGACGCGCGCGTTTCGCGAGGAGGGCCGCACCTACGTCGTCACCGACACGGTCGGGTTCATCGGCAAGCTGCCGCACATGCTGGTCGAGGCGTTCGCCGCAACGCTCGAGGAGACGCTCGCGGGCGATCTGGTGCTCTTGGTGGTCGACGCCTCCGCCGGCGAGGACGGACTCGGCCGACAGCTGGCCGACGTGCGGGCCGTGCTCGGCGAGATCGGCGCGGACGAGATTCCGCAGATGCTGGTGGTGAACAAGATCGACACGGTGGACGCGCTCACCCGCCGGCGGCTCGCCAACCGGTTCCCGGACGCGATCCAGATCTCGGCCCAGACCGGCGAGAACCTGGAGGAGCTCAAGCACCGCGTGGCCGCCTTCTTCAGTGACCGCTACGTGGATGTGCGCCTGCTGGTGCCGCACGGCCGGGGCGGCGAGCTCTCGGCGCTGTATGCCAGCGGGGCGCCGATCACCGCGCGTGAGGATGCGGCCGAGGGCGTGCTCGTGACCGCCCGCCTGCCGCGCGACCTCGTCGGACGGTTCGCGGCGTTCCGCGTATGACCGAACTGCTCGTCCGGCGCCTGCACCCCGACGCGCTCGTGCCCGCCGGCGCCTATCCGGGCGACGCGGGGCTCGACCTGGCCAGCGTCGAGGAGGTCGTGCTCGAGCCGGGCCAGCGCCGCATGGTGGCCACCGGCCTTGCCGTGGCGATCCCGGAGGGCCACGCGGGTTTCGTCCAGCCGCGCTCGGGGCTGGCCGCCCGCCACGGCATCGCCGTCGTCAACTCGCCCGGCCTGATCGACTCCGGCTACCGCGGCGAGCTGAAGGTCGTTCTGCTGAACACCGATGCGTCCGAGCCGTTCCACATCCGGCCCGGCGACCACATCGCCCAGCTGGTGGTGCTGGCCCTGCCCCAGGTGACCGTGACCGAGACCCTCGACCTGCCGCCGTCGGAGCGTGCCGAGCGTGGGTTCGGGTCATCGACGGTGAGACCGGGGGCGTGAGCGAGCCCCGCATCCGGGTGGGCGCGCTCCTGCGCTCGGGCGACTCGGTGCTCCTGCTGCGGCAGGAGAAGGGCGGCCGCTCGTACTGGCTCCTGCCCGGGGGCGGGGTCGAGGAGGGGGAGTCGCTGCACGTCGCCCTGGCCCGCGAGCTCGCCGAGGAGTGCGGCATCGAGGGGCTGATGCTGGAGGGCCCGATCGCGATCGTCGAGTCGATCGCGCCGGCCGGCCTGCGGCCGCGCAAGCACGTGGTGCACATGATCTTCCACGCCGACATCTCGGGCCGCAGCCTCGAGCAGGTCTCCTCGACCGACGGCGCGATCCACGGCCACCGGCTGATGGACGCCGCCGAGCTGGCTGCGATCGACCTGCGCCCCCCGATCCACCGCTTCCTGGAGCGCTGGCGCCCGGGCGACCCCTTCGTCCACCTCGGCGAGCTGTGGTCGCGCTGAGCGCATCAACCGGGGACTGTCCCCGGTTGGTTTCGGTGCGAGTTGCGTGACGTTTTTGTGACACGGGCGGATGCGGTTCCCGCCAAGGACCCGGCCGTCCGTCCCGCCACCATCGCCGACGCGCATCCGATCGGGGCGCTGGCCGCCCGGGCGTGGCGGGCGGCATACGCCGGTCTGCTCGCCCCCGACATCCTCACCCACCTGGACGCCGAGGAGCAGGCGTACGAGTGGGCCGGCTACCTGTCCGGACTGCCCACGCCCGACCGGGTGTGGGTGATCGAGCTGGCCGGCGCAGTGTGCGGGTTTGCCCGCACCGGCCCCTGTCCGGATACCGACCTGCCCGCCGGCGCGGGTGAGGTGCACGGCCTCTACCTCGACCCCGACCGGATCGGCACCGGCCTCGGCAGGCGCCTGTACGGCCACGCCGTCTGTGACCTGGTCGAGCGGGGGCACGACCCGATCGCCGTCTGGCACTTCGCCGAGAACCGCCGCGCCGCCCGGTTCTACGAACGGGCGGGATTTGCC
>DATCPV010000355.1:0-3232 GCA_036569885.1 Gaiellales bacterium
TCCCGGGGTGGCCCTCCACCCGTATCTGGATCTGATCGAGCGCCGCGCCGTCGTCTTCGACGGTGCGATGGGCACGCAGATCCAGGCTGCCGGCCTGACCGCGGCCGATTTCGGCGGCGAGCGCCAGCAGGGCAACAACGACCACCTCTGCATCACGCGCGCCGGCGTGATCGAGCGCATCCACAGCGAGTACCTCGAGGCCGGTGCGGACGTGATCGAGACCAACAGCTTTCAGGCCTCCCGGATCCGGATGCAGGAGTGGGAGGTGGGCGAGCACACGCGCGAGATCAACCTGGCCGCCGCGCGCATCGCCCGGGCGGCGGCGGATGCCTTCTCGACGCCCTCGCGGCCGCGATTCGTGGCGGGTGCCATCGGTCCGAGCGGGATGCTGCCGTCAAGCGACGATCCGGCACTCTCCGGCGTCTCGTTCGCGCAGCTGTCCGAGACGTTCCAGGAGCAGGCGGGGGCGCTGGTCGAGGGCGGGGCCGACCTGATCGTCATCGAGACCCAGCAGGACATCCTCGAGACGCGGGCCGCCATCGACGGCGCGCGGGCGGCGTTCCGTGAGCTCGGGCGGACGGTGCCCCTGCAGGTGCAGGTCGCCCTCGACGTCACCGGCCGGATGCTGCTCGGAACCGACATCGGGGCGGTGCTCGCGATCCTTTACGGCATGCGGGCCGACGTCATCGGCGTGAACTGCTCGGTCGGCCCCGAGCACCTGCGCGAACCGGTGCGGTACCTGTGCCAGCACGCGCCCGGCCCGGTGTCGGTGATCCCCAACGCAGGCCTGCCCCGGAACGTCGACGGGGTGGCGTCCTATCCGCTCGGGCCCGACGACATGGCCCGCGAGCTGGCGCAGTTCGTGTCGGAGTTCGGGGCGCCCGTGATCGGCGGCTGCTGTGGCAGCGGGCCGGAGCACATCGTGGCCCTCATCGAGGCCGTCGCCGGCGCCGCTCGGGCGACGCGCCAGGTCGTGTTCGAGCGGTCACTGGCGAGTGCGATCACCGCCTCGGCGCTCGAGCAGCAGCCCAAGCCGCTCCTGATCGGCGAGCGGGTGAACACGCAGGGCAGCCGCGCCTTCAAGGAGGTGATGCTGGCCGAGGACTACGACGGCGCCCTCACGATCGCGCGCGACCAGGTCGACGGCGGCGCGCACGCGCTCGACGTCTGCGTCGCGCTGACCGAGCGGGCCGACGAGGCTGAGATGATGGCCACGTTGGTCAAGCGGCTGGCGATGGGCGTCGAGATGCCGCTCGTCATCGACTCGACCGACGCGGCCGTGATCGCCCGTGCGCTCGAGACCTATCCCGGGCGGGCGCTGATCAACTCGATCAACATGGAGAGCGGGCGCGCGCGTATCGAGGCGGTCGTCCCGCACGCCGTCCGCCACGGCGCGGCCTGCGTCGCCCTCACGATCGACGAGGAGGGGATGGCGAAGACGGCCGAGCGCAAGCTGGCCGTGGCTCGGTGCATCCACGACATCTGCGTGGACGAGTTCGGCATGGATGCGGGCGACCTGATCTTCGACACGCTCACCTTCACCCTGGCCACCGGGCAGGAGGAGTTTCGGCGCAGCGCGGTCGAGACGATCGAGGGCATTCGGTCGGTCAAGCGCGAGCTCCCCGGCGTGTGGACGGTGCTCGGGGTCTCCAACGTGTCGTTTGGGCTCACGCCGCCCGCCCGCGCCGTCCTGAACTCGGTGTTCCTGCACCACGCCATCGAGGCCGGCCTCGATGCGGCCATCGTCAATCCGACGCACGTGCGCCCGATCTATGAGATCCCGGCCGCGGAGCGGGAACTGGCCGACGACCTGATCCTCGACCGCCGCCCCGACGCACTCGAGCGCTGCATCGCCTATTTCGACGAGACCGAGGTCGTCGCCCGGCCCCAGGAGGACCCGTTCGCCGGCCTCGGCACCGACGAGCGCATCCACGCCAAGATCCTCCACCGGGTCCGCGAGGGCGTCGAGGACGACATCGACCTCACCCTCGACGAGCGTGGCGGGCGCGACAACGACCGGGCCGTCGACGTGCTGAACGGCGTGCTGCTACCGGCGATGAAGGACGTCGGCGACCGCTTCGGCGCGGGCGAGCTGATTCTGCCGTTCGTGCTCCAGTCGGCCGAGGTGATGAAGCGGTCGGTCGCCCATCTCGAGCAGTACCTCGACCGGCTCGACGGCCAGGCGAAGGCCACGGTCGTGCTCGCAACGGTCTTCGGCGACGTGCACGACATCGGCAAGAATCTGGTCGGCACGATCCTCTCGAACAACGGCTATCGGGTCGTTGATCTCGGCCGCCAGGTGCCCCTGAACGTGATCATGGACAGCGCCGTGTCCGAGCGGGCCGACGCCGTGGGGCTGTCGGCACTGCTCGTGTCGACGTCGCGGCAGATGCCGCTGGCACTCCACGAGCTCGACCACCGCGGCCTGCACCTGCCCGTGCTGGTCGGTGGAGCGGCCATCAACCGCACGTTCGGGCGCCGGATCGCGTTCCTCGACGACGGCCGGGCGTACGAGCCGGGCGTCTTCTACTGCAAGGACGCGTTCGAGGGCCTCGCGGTGATGGAGCGGCTGAGCGATGCCGAGCTGCGCGGCGGCGTGATCGCCGAGCGGCGCGAGCAGGCCGTGGCCGAGCGCGACGTGGCCAAGCCCGTGCCGGCGGCCGAGCCGCCTCCCGAGCGGGCCGGCCGGGAGACGCTGCGCTCGGACGTGGCGGTGCCCGAGCCGCCGTTCCTGGGTGCGCGCGTGGTTGCCGAGATCGACCCGGAGGCGGCGTTCGCGCTGATGGACGAACGGTCGCTTTTCAAGCTCTCGTGGGGCGGCAAGGGGGTGCGCGGCGACGACTGGGAGCGGCTGCTCGCGGACGACTTCCGCCCGCGCCGGCGGCGCATGCAGGGCGAGGCGCTGGCACTGGGGTGGATCTCGCCGCAGGCGGTCTATGGCTACTTCCGGGCGGTCGCAGACGGGGATGACACGGTCGTGCTCGACGCCGACGGCGGCGAGCTGGGCCGGTTCGAGTTCCCCCGCCAGGACCGGCACGACCGGCTGTGCATCTCCGACTACCTGCGCCCGGCCGGTGAGCCCTCGGACGTCATCGCCCTGCAGATCGCGACGGCGGGCGCCGCGGCGACGGGGCACGTCGATGCGCTGCAAGCCGCGGGCGAGTACAGCGAGGCATACTTCGCCCACGGCCTGGCGGTCGAGGCGGCTGAGGGCCTGGCCGAGTATGTCCAC
>DATCPV010000356.1:0-1810 GCA_036569885.1 Gaiellales bacterium
CACTCCCACTTGTCCGCGCGCCGCGCGACTCTCTCCCGAGCGCGTCGAATGATTTGCGGTTAACCTAGAAAGCCCCGCATTTGCGGGGCTTTCTGTCATGCGCTGGAGAGGACTTGAACCTCCACGACCCAATTGGGTCACAAGGCCCTCAACCTTGCGCGTCTACCAATTCCGCCACCAGCGCCGGGCCTGCGAGCAGGCAGTCTACCGTCCTAGAGCAGGAAGCCGAGCGCGATCACGTTGGCCGTGAAGATGATCGCGACCGCGATCGTGAGCCGGGTCAGGTTGCGCTCCATGACCGCGGTGCCGCCGTAGCTCGATCCGCCCGGGTTGAGCATGCCCGAGAGCCCGGAGTCCTTGCCCGAGTGCATCAGCACCAGCACGATCAGGCCCACGCCGAGCAGCACCTGGAATCCGGACAGGATCTGTGACAGGAGGTGCGAAGACATCGGCCGAAAGTCTACCAGCGGCGGAGTGGAATCCGGTCTCTCAGCGCACCGTGACGGTGCCGGGCTCGCCCTCGGCCAGGCGGCCGATCACCGGCCACGGCAGGTCGGCCGCACGCTCGGCCGGCAGGCTCACGAAGAGGCCGCCGGAGGTCTGTGCGTCGCAGGCCAGCAGCCTGTCGGTCTCGCTCAGCTCCGGGCCGAACTCGGTGTAGTCGGCGGCCAGGTCGAGGTTCGTGCGCGTCCCGCCGGGCACGTGTCCCGCCTCGACGAGCTCGCGCACGCCGGGCAGGAGCCGCACCGCCTGCCAGTCGATCTGTGCCTGCAGCCCGGCGCCGGCGGCCAGCTCGCGGGCGTGGCCGACCAGGCCGAAGCCGGTCACGTCGGTGACAGCGTGTGGGCCGGCGGCCCGCACCAGCCGGGCGGCGTCGGCGTTCAGCGTCGTCATCGACTCGATCGCGGCGTCCACCACGGCCGGGTCGGGCTCGCCGCGCTTGAGGGCGGTCGTGACGATGCCGGTGCCGATCGCCTTGCTCAGCACGAGCACATCTCCCGAGCGCCCGCCCGCGTTCGTCCAGATCTCATCCGGATGGGCGAAGCCGGTCACCGCCATGCCGTACTTGGGCTCGGGGTCGTCGATCGAATGGCCGCCGGCGACCACCGCACCTGCCGCCGCGGCCACGTCGGCCCCGCCCCGGAGGATCTCGCCGAGCAGTTCCATCGGCAGCGCCTTTGGGAATGCGACGACGTTGAGCGCGAACGCCGGCCGCGCGCCCATCGCGTAGATGTCCGAGAATGCGTTGGTCGCGGCGATCCGGCCGAACTGGTGAGCGTCGTCAACGAGCGGGGTGAAGAAGTCGATCGTCTGGACGACGGCCAGCTCGTCGGAGATCCTCCACACGGCGGCGTCGTCCAGCCCCTCGTGGCCGACCATCAGCTGGGCGGACTCCACCCGCGGCAGCCCCGCCAGCACCTGGCGCAGCGAGCCGGCCGGCAGCTTGCAGGCGCAGCCGGCGCCGTGTGAGAGGTGAGTCAGGCGAACGGTCTGTGTGGACATCGCCCGTTCAGTGTACGCCGGGTCAGACAAACGGGATCGGGTGCGGCGCGCCCCGGCGTGGCCCGTCGGGAGCGTTGACCACGAAGCCGCCGGCGGCATCCAGGCCCGCATCGACCAGCACCACGGCGATGTTGCGCTCGAGCGCGAACGAGTACACCGCCCAGCGCGCCTCGCCGGCCGGGTGGCCGTCGGGCGTGCTCACGCTCCAGAGCCGCTCCATGATCGGGAACGGCGGGCCGTCGCAGATCAGGCCGACGGTGTGCCTCGCCGGCCCGCGGTCGCGCACGGCGCACAGTGCGTCGCGGCC
>DATCPV010000357.1:0-5734 GCA_036569885.1 Gaiellales bacterium
GCCCTGGTCGATCCGGACGCGACGGTGGCGCTCGAGCCGGTGCTCGTGACCGAGCCGCTCGCACGGCTCCTGCCCGCCGCCGCGACCGTGTACGCCTGCGGGCCCGACCCGATGCTCCAGGCGGTCGCCGCGCTGTGCGCCGAGCACGACATGCCCTGCCGGCTCGCGATGGAGGCGGCGATGGCGTGCGGCTTCGGCGCCTGCTACGGATGCGCGGTGCGGATCGACGGCGAGTGGAAACGCCTGTGCATCGAGGGCCCGGTCGTGGAGGCCGCACGTGTCCTCTGTTGATCTGCATACCGAGTTCTGCGGGATCGAATTCGACCATCCGCTCGTCAACGGGTCGGGCACGCTCGACGCGCTCGCCGCCGGCACGCTCGCCCTTGCCGCGTTCGTGACCAAGACGGTCACACTGCATCCGCGCGAGGGCAACCCGCCGCCGCGGATTGCCGAGACTCCCGCGGGGATGGTCAACTCGATCGGCCTGGCGAACCCCGGCCTCGACCGCTTCTGCTCCGAGCACCTGCCCCGGCTCGCCGATCTCGGCGTGCCGGTGATCGTCAGCGTGGGCGGCTGGTCACCGGCCGAGTACACCACCGCAGTGGCCCGGGTCGGCGTGCACCCGTGCGTCGTGGCGGTCGAGCTCAACGTCTCGTGCCCCAATGTCGAGACGGGCTGCATCTCGATCGGCACCGACCCGCTCGAGACGCGATCGCTGGTCGAGCGCTGCCGCGCCGAGACCGACCTGCCGGTGCTGGCCAAGCTCAGCCCGAGCGTGTCCGATGTCGCCGCGATCGCAACGGCGGCCGCCGAGGGTGGTGCCCATGGCCTGGTGCTGATCAACACCGTGCGGGGAATCGCCATCGACCGCGACCGGCTGCGGCCGCTGCTGGGAGGGGGCGGCGGCGGCCTTTCCGGACCGGCCGTCAAGCCCGTCGGGCTGCACGCCGTCTACCACGCGCGGGCTGCCACGGGCCTACCCATCATCGGCATGGGGGGAGTCGCGACGGCGCAGGATTGTGTCGAGTTTGTTGCAGCGGGCGCGACCATGGTAGGAATTGGCACGTCGCTGTTCGCCGACCCCGACCTGCCCCGACGAGTGCTTCAGGAGCTCCCGGAGTTGCTCCGCCGGCATGGCGTGGGGGGGATCGGTGAACTCGTGGGCGTCGCGCACCCGCCGGTGTCAAGCTCAACTCGAGCTTGACCGTTGTGTGTCCGAATTTCGCCTTTTCATCCCGTTTTCTCCTGGTTGCACACCGCTCCTCCGCGGGTATAATCGCCCCCGACGATGACAACGAGCACCCTCTCCCAGACACCATCGCGATCGCTCGACCAGCGCATGGAGGCACTCAGCCGAGCGAACCACATTCGGGTGCGGAGGGCGCAGCTCAAGCGCGACCTCAAGGCGGGGCACGTCCGCATCGGCGATGTCATCGCCGAGCCGCCCGACGAGGTGCTGACCGCGAAGGTGTACGACATGCTCGTGGCCGTTCCCAGGCTGGGGCGCGTGAAGGCCACCCGGCTTCTCACCCAGTGCCGGATCAGCCAGAGCAAGACGGTCGGCGGGCTCTCCGATCGCCAGCGCGGCGAGCTGCTCGACCTCTTCCGCAACTGACGGCCACGGGACGCGGGCGGTGAGCGGCCGCCTGTTCGTCGTCGCCGGCCCGTCCGGGGTCGGCAAGGGCACGCTGATCTCGCGAGCGCGGGGGGCGATCCCGGAGTTGCAGGTGGCGACATCCGCGACGACTCGCCCGCGACGTTCCGACGAGCGCGACGGCCGCGAGTACCACTTCCTCTCCGATGAGGAGTTCGAGCGGCGCGTCGCCGGGGGCGACTTCCTCGAGCATGTATCCTACGCTGGGAAGCGATACGGCACGCTGCGCAGCGAGGTCGAGCAGCGGCTCCGGGACGGCGAGAGCGTCGTGTTGGAGATCGAGGTTGCGGGGGCGCGCGAGATCAAGCGTCAGATGCCGAGTGCGGTGCTGGTGTTTGTCGCCCCTCCCACGATGGCCGACCTCGAGGCGAGGCTGCGGGGGCGCCGGCAGAACACCGAGACGGAAGTTGCAGACCGGTTGCGAATCGCGGCCGCAGAGCTGGAGGCACAACCCGAGTTCGACCATGTGATCGTGAACGACGACGCCGAGCGCGCGGCCGGGGAACTGGCCGACATCATGCGAGCGGCGATGACCGACTGAGGAGCGCAGATGATCCATCCCAAGATCGACGACCTGCTGGAAAAGGTGCCGAGCAAGTACGCGCTCGTGATCGCCGCCGCGCGGCGCACGCGCCAGATCAACGACTATCACCACCAGCTCGGCGAGGGCAGCTTCGAGAGCTACGCACCGCCGCTCGTCGAGTCGCGCTCGAAGAACTTCCTCACCATGGCGCTCGAGGAGATCGCCCAGGGGCAGCTCAAGGTGACGCCGTGGAAGAAGGAGAAAGGGTCCAAGGCCGCCTAGGTCGAGGGCTCCGGCTCGAGCCAGCGGCGCTCGCGGTGCCAGCGCTGCATCGTCCGTACGCTGGGCGGCGCCGCGGCGCCGCCTGAGTAGCGGGCCCGCAGCCGGGTGATCGTCGGCATCGGCGGGCCGCCCTCGGCAAACTCGCTCTCGGCCTGCCGGCGCAGCTCCGCCCACGAGTACGACCCGGGCTTCGGCGACCCCGACCGCTCCGCCATGGCCGCCAGATGCGCCGAGAGTGCCCGGCTGCGGGCCGCGGTCAGGCAGCCGTGTGCGCCCCACAGCCGCTGCAGCGTCAGGACGAAGTCACGCCCGCTCCTGCGGACCTGGAACTCCGGCGAGGCATGTGCCTCGCACAGCCACACCGTCACCCCGTGCGTCAGCCGCACCGACATCGTCAGCCCCCGCGTCCGGTCCACGCAGATCGCACACACCGGCCGCTTCACCGACATCCCCCGGGCCTTGTAGAGCGTTGGAACAGCCATGTCGCGAGTGTGGCAGGGGAGGGGTCACGGGTGGTGCACGGAGTGTGACGAGAGCGGGCGGATTCCGAGGAGGGAGTCGGGGATTCCAATTGGCGCTGCGTCATTCCGCCAATTGGCCGTTTCGGCGATCGCCGTTCTGGCCCAGGCGCCGAACCCCGCATTGAGGATGCTCAGGGCGCCGAGACGCCCCGGCGTTCCAGATTCCAATTGGCGCCACGTCGTTGCGCCAATTGACCGTTTCGGCGATCGCGGTTCTCGCCCAGGCGCCGAACCCCGCATTGAGGGATGCACAGATCGGCGAGACGCCCCGGCGTCCCAGATTCCAATTGGCGCTGCGTCCGATCGCCAATTGGCCGCTTCCGCGACCGCCGATCACGCCCCACCGCCGACCACCCGCATCCCCAGGGTGCCCGACCGCTCGAAACGCGCGCGTACCTCGACCCTCATCGCTGCGGTTCTCGGCCGCTGGTCTGGACCGCGCGATCATGGACATGTTGCGGCCCACCCACGGTCCCAGCGACACTACGGCCATGATCTTGATCGGCGTGTGCGGGGGGATCGCGGCGTACAAGACGTGCGAGCTCGTGCGGATGCTCGTCCGCGCCGGCCACGACGTCCAGGTCGTGCAGACGCCCGACTCGCAGCGCTTCGTCGGCCCGAGCACGTTCGCGGCCCTCTCGGGCCGCCCGGTGCTCCTCGACGGCGGCCCCGAGGTGTTCCCGCACCTCGACGCGTCCGCCCACGCCGACCTGCTGTGCATCGCGCCGCTCTCGGCCACGACGCTTGCGCGGATCTGCCACGGCGAGGCGGCCAATGTCCTGACCGCGACCACGCTGGCCTTCGCCGGCCCCGTGATCGCCGCGCCCGCGATGAACCCGCGCATGTGGGAGGCCCCGGCCACTCAGGAGAACCTCGAGCTCCTGGCCGCCCGGGGCGTCGAGCTCGTCGGGCCGGCGCGGGGTGACACCGCCGAGGGCGAGGTCGGCGTCGGGCGGATGGCCGAGCCGGCCGGGATCTTCGAGGCGATCGCCGCCCGGCTGCAGACGGCGCGCAGCCTCGCCGGCGTCCGTGTGCTCGTGACGGCCGGCGGCACCCGCGAGCCGCTGGACGCCGTTCGCTACGTCGGCAACCGCTCGAGCGGTCGCATGGGTGTCGCGGTCGCCGACGAGGCGGCCCGGCGAGGGGCGGACGTCACGCTCATCCTGGCCGCCGCGGCGGTTGAGCCCTCGACCCCGATGCGCATCCTGCGCGCCGAGTCGGCCGCCGAGCTCGAGCGGGCCACCCTTGCCGCCGCCGCCTCGGCCGACGTGATCGTGATGGCCGCCGCGGTGTCGGACTACCGGCCGGCCGACCCCTACACGGGCAAGCAGACCAAGTCCGGTGACCCGTGGCACGTGACACTGGAGCCGACCACCGATATCCTCATGGAGCTGGGGTCGAAACGCGCGACGGAGCAGGTGCTAATTGGGTTTGCCGCCGAGCATGGCCCCGGGGGGATTGATCGTGCCCGAGCCAAGCTCGAGCGCAAGAAGGTGGACATGATCGTGATGAACGACATCAGTCGCACGGATATCGGATTCGACTCCCCCGACAATGAGCTGGTGCTCGTGACGGCGCGCGCTGAGCGCACCGTCACTCACCGTTCGAAGCGTGCGTGCGCCGCCGCGCTGTGGGACGCCGTCGAGGTACCGGCCTCGACCGCACCCACACCCGCCGGCTCATGACCGGGAGCCGCTAACCAGGAAGGACACGTCAGGTGGAAGCACACGACCTCGAAGGCCAGGCCCCGGCGGACGACGTCGCCGCCGCTTGCGATGTTGCGCAGCGAGTGATCGAGAACGTTTCCCGAGTCATCCACGCGCCGCGGTCGCTGATCGCACGCTGCGTGATGGGGATCCTGTGCGAGGGGCACGTGATCCTCGAGGACTTCCCCGGCGTCGGCAAGACGATGCTGGCGAAGTCGATCGCCCGCTCGCTCGACTGCGAGTTCGCCCGCGTCCAGGCAACGCCCGACCTGCTGCCGTCCGACGTCACCGGCGTCAGCGTCTTCAACATGACGGGCAACGAGTTCGAGTTCAAGCCCGGGCCGGTGTTCGCCAACCTGGTGCTCGTGGACGAGATCAACCGCGCGTCCCCAAAGACGCAGTCGGCCCTGCTCGAGTGCATGCAGGAGGTGCAGGTCACGGTCGACGGAGTGACCCACCCGCTGGCGCGCCCCTTCATGGTCATCGCCACCCAGAACCCGATCGAATACGAGGGCACCTTCCCGCTGCCCGAGGCCCAGCTCGACCGGTTCACGATGCGACTCACGCTCGGCTACCCGGATGCCCGCCAAGAGGCGAAGATGCTGGCGGAGCATGCCGCCGGCGAGCCCCTCGACGACCTCCGGGCGGTGACCACGGCCGCCGAGATCGAGGCATCGATCGCCGCTGTCAGGTCGGTGTTCGTCGAGGAGTCGCTGCACCGCTACGTCGTGGCCATCGTCACCCATACCCGCAGCGACACACGCCTGTCGCTCGGTGCGAGCCCGCGCGCCGGCATCGCCCTGCTGCGCGTCGCCAAGGCGCACGCGGTGGTCGAGGGGCGCGACTACGTCTCGCCGGGCGACGTCAAGGCGGTGGCCGAGGACGTCCTCTCGCACCGCGTCATCCTCGCCCCCGAGGCGCGCACCGCGGGCATCGACGCGGCCGACTCCATCCGCGAGGCGCTCGAGCGCACGGCCATACCGGTATGACCACCCGCGGCCGCCGCCTGTTGCTGCTCGCCGCCGGCCTCTATCTCGTCTCGTGGGGG
>DATCPV010000358.1:0-2137 GCA_036569885.1 Gaiellales bacterium
GAACTGGAGCGTACTTGACGGGCTCTGACACGATCGATAAGCACGAGGGTCAAACGCCCGCCTGGCGCGAGCGCGTCTTGGTGGGCGGCGCTTCGGAGGTGTGGGCGCCGGCCGCGGCGTTCGTGCTCACCGCTGTCTCCATCGGCCTTCTGGCCGCTGACGACGGCGGCTACTTCCAGGGTGCGTGGCGCCTCTCGACGCCGCTCTACGCCGCCGTCGTGATTGTGATCCTGGCCTCGGCGCGCGACCTGCGCCTGCCGCGGGCCGCGCTCGCGGTCGCCGCCGGCCTGGCGGGGCTGTGCCTGTGGACGGCCGTCTCGTGGCTGTGGTCGAGCGACCGGCCGGCCACCGTCCAGGACATCCGCCTCGTCCTTGTCTACGTCGCCGGCGCCGCCGCGCTGCTCCTCATTGCCAACCGGGGGCGGGGCGTCGCGGTCGCCGGGGGCGTCATCGCCGCGACGGTCGCCGTCTCGTGTTACAGCATGGCCTCGCGCCTCTACCCCGGCACGTTCGGCATGTACACGACCGGGGGCGGGTACGGCCGCCTCTATCAGCCGATCGGCTACTGGAATGCGCTCGGGGCGTTCACCGTCATCGGCATCATCCTGTCGCTCGGGCTCGCCGCGCGGGGAAACATGCTGGTGCGGATGCTCGCCGCCGCCGCGCTGATCCCGCTCGCGCCGACGCTCTACCTCACCTTCAGCCGCGGCGCCCTCGTCGGACTGGCCGCCGGGCTGATCGCGCTGATCGCGCTCGATCGCCGCCGGGTGCACCTGGTCGCAGGGATCTGCGCGGGGTCGATCGGCGCGGTCGGTGCGCTCGTGGCCGTCCACGCGCATCCGGGCCTCACGACGTACTACCGCCACCTCCAGATTCAGGCCAAGGAGGGCGCTCAGACGGCCGCCCGGATGATCTCACTGGTGCCGCTGGCTATGGGCTCGGCCGCGCTCCTGGCGGGGCTCGAGGCCCGGGTCAAGGTGTCACGCATGGCCCGGATCGCGGCCGGGGCGGGCATGGTGGCGGCGGCGTGCATCGCGGTCGCGGTCGGAGTGAACAAATTCGGAGATCCGGTGAGCGTCGTGCGAAGCGCGGTGAAGACGTTCGAAAAACCTGCGCCGACGTTCCGCGGCGGAGATCTCAACCTGCGCCTGCTGAGCCTCTCACCGAACGGTCGCGTGATCTTCTGGAAGACCGGCTGGCACCAGTTCACCGCCCACCCGGTGGTGGGGTCGGGCGGAGGCTCGTTCGCCCGGTACTGGCGGATCCACCGCCCGGTCAAGATCCAGAACCTCTACGCGCACAGCCTGTACCTCGAAACTCTTGGGGAGCTCGGAGTGATCGGCTTGGCCTTGCTGCTGGTCGCGCTCCTGCCGCCGCTGTGGGTGGGGCTGCACCGGCGCTTCCACCCGCTCGCGGCCCCGGTCATGGCTGCCTACATCGCGTTTCTGGTCCACACCGGCGGCGACTGGACATGGCAGCTCCCGGCCGTCGGCCTGGCGGCCATCGCCTGCGGGGCGGCGGCCATCGGCCTTGTCATCGACCCCGACGCCGTCGTCCTCTCGCGGCGGGTGCGCGCGGCCGGGATCGTGCTCGCGGTGGGCGTCGGCGTCGTGGGCGCGTGGGGCGGCTGACGGATCGTCACCGGCCCTTCCCTCAGCCCGCATGACAGGTTACGATCCGGGGGCCTTGACGGACCCAGGCCCTTCCTCGGACACTGGAAGCATGCAGGTGGACAGTGTCACCCCCGAGCCCAGCCTCGTGCGCACGATGACGATCATCGGGCGCAAGACGCGCGGCTACACGATCAACGTCTATCGCGACGAGCGCGGCGTACGGCTGGTCCGCCGCGGCCGCTACCGGCGCCTGACCGTCGGCAGTGTGTCGGTCGAGTGGTACCCGGCCTAGACGCTGCGCAAGGTACGCTCGCTCCATGGGAATCGACGAGCTGCTCGAGCGTGCGCGGGCCCGGCTGCAGCGGGTGACGCCTGAGCAAGCGCATGCGGCGGTCGCCGGCGGAGCCGTGATCGTCGATACCCGCCCGCTCGAGCAGCGCCGCGGCCAGGGTGTCGTTCCGGGTGCGGTCGTGATCGGCCGAAACGTGCTCGAGTGGCGTGTCGACCCGACGTCGGGATTCACC
>DATCPV010000359.1:0-4960 GCA_036569885.1 Gaiellales bacterium
CCAATAAGGCCCGGGGCACCGCAACGGCGTTCGGCCGTTGCGGTGCCCCGAGAGCCAGTCCTAATCGGCGGTGTCCAACCCGTCGTTGATCAGACGGCCGATGACCTCGTACTTGGCCCGGTTGTTCGACTTGACGTAGAGCGCGTAGCCGATGCCGACCAAGAAGATCGCCAGATCAGCCCAGCACAGCCACTTCGCATACCAGTACCCGGCGCCCAGGAACGTGAGGTTGTCGAGGGCCAGATAGAGGACGTATGCCTGCGTGAGCGCGGCGATGATCGGCGCGGTCGTCGTCGTCCACCAGTGATGCTCGCCCGCGTGGTGGTTGCGGAAGTAGTTCACGATCGCAATCGAGACGAGTGCCTGGATGGCAAGGATCGAGACGACCCCCATGACGGCCATCAGGCCGTACACCTGCAGGTAGGCGACCGAGAAGGCGGCGGGCTGGCCGCCGGTGCTTGCCCGCGCCACGAACAGCGCCACGATGATCAGGGCGATCACCGATTGCGTGATCGAGGCGACGTGCGGGCTGCGGTGCCGCACGTGCGTCCGTCCCAGCGCCCGGGGCAGAACGCCCTCACGACCGAGCGAGTACATGTACCGCGCGGTCGTGTTGTGGAACGCCATCCCGCAGGCGAACGAGCCGGTGATGATGAAGTAGCTGAGCGCGTCCTTCAGGAACTCGTTGCCGAACTGCTTGGCGGGGATGAAGAAGAACTCCGCCGAGTTGTTCTGAGCCACATTTGCCGCGGCCGCCGTGCTGGCGTAGCCAGAGATCGCCGCCCAGGAGGTGATCGTGTAGAAGATCCCCAGGCCGATCACCGAGATGTACATCGCCCTCGGCACGATCTTCTTCGGGTTCTTCGACTCCTCGCCGTAGTTCGGGGCCATCTCGAAGCCGACCCATGACCAGAAGGCGAAGAAGATGCCGATCCCGGCGGCGCCGGCGGCGATCGCCGTGCCATGGTCATTCCCCGCCCCAAGGCCCTTGAACGCGTTGATCGGGTTGATGGCAGCGGCCTGGATGTTGTTGCCGCCGTGGCCGAACACGACCGCGTCGAATATGAGCAGAAGCACGATCTCGCCGATCAGCGCAACGCCCAGGACACGGGCCGAGATGTGCACGTCGAAGTAGGCCAGGACCGAGATCAGCACGATCATGAACACGGCCGGCCAATACCACGACACGTTGTAGCCGTACTGGGCCAGCTTCAGGGTGGCGAAGTAGGCGAATCCACCGATCAGCGACACCTCGAAGACCGAATAGGCGACCACCATCGAGAGACCGGAGGCCATCCCGAGCTCGCGGCCGAGACCATGGCTGATGAAGCTGTAAAAGCCGCCCGCGGCGGTGACCTTGCGCGCCATTGCGACGTACCCGACCGAGAAGATCGTCAGGACGACTGTGGCGATCGCAAATCCGGCGGGCGTGCCGATGCCGTTCCCGAAACCCATCGAGATCGGGGTGTTGAAGAGCATCGCCGAGATCGGCGCGGAGCCGGTGACGGTGAGGAAGAGCACCCCCCAAAGACCGATTGCGCCGCCGTGCAGCTTGTGGACGTCGGTACGCCCCGAGACGTCGACGCCCTCGACCACGGGGAGCATGCCCTCGTGATGCTCGTGCAGTCCTCCGTCTTCGCTACTCATTTCGACCACCTCCCTCAGGTGTTCCGGGTGCGCACCCCGAAGTTGTCAGACAGGTTACGGCCGCGTTTGTACCATTTACGCTGCGCACAGGTCAAGCCCTGCCGGGTGGTTCAGACCGCGAGCGCGGGCTCTGTTTCCAGCGACGTGGGGTCGCCGCCGGAGCCCAACACCTCGACCAGCAGGTTCGCGACGGCCGTCCGCCAGCGCTCGCGATCGAGCTCGGGCGGGCCGAAGCGGCGCCGCTCGACGGCGTACTCCGCCCGGGCGAGCCGGTCGAAGGCGGCGATCACGTCGATCACGCGGTGGTAGGCGTGCGGCCCGGCAACGCCGCTGACCCAGGCCCGGGCATGGCCGTCGTCGGCGAAGACGCCGTCGGCGACACCCTGCCAGTACGCGTGCTGGAACAGGCAGCCGGCATCACCGTTGCGCGTCCAGCAGCCCGACACGAGCTCGTGATCGCCCGACTCGATGCTGCGCAGCGAGAGCTGCAGGAGCCGCCTGCCGCCCTCGTGGCCGGCCAAATGCTCGAGCGCGGCCCTCATGTCCAGCTGGTCTTCCTGCATCACCCGTCCTCCTCGTTCGTGAACACGGCGTCGGGCATGAAGCAGCCCACCATCCAGTTTGGCGCATCCACGACCTCGGTGACCTTCAAATCGCCCGCAAGCGAGCACAACATGTAAGCGTCCTCACGTGACAGCCCGCGCTCGCCGACCAGGTGGTCGAGCATCGAGCGCACCGCCGAGCGCGCCGCCTCCATCAGGTCGGGCTCGACCCCCGTGGTCGCAAACCAGCCGCCGGAGTCGACCCGAGGCGTCAGCGACCCGCCCCGGCGCCGCAGCGCCGGGGCGCGCAGGGCCATGCCGCGCTCGACGGTGATCCGGATGGTGGTGCGCATGGCGCACTCGATGCCCGAGATGGCGACCTCGCCGTCGCCCTGGGCGGCGTGAGCATCGCCCAGCGAGAGCAGCCCTCCCGGGGCGCCGACCGGCAGGTACAGGACCGTGCCCGCGGTCAGGTGGCGGCAGTCGATGTTGCCGCCGCCGGCGTGCGGGGGCGGGATCGGCACGTCGTGCATTCCGGCGCCGGGGACGCCGGTCGTCCCGCAGAACGGCTCGATCGGCAGGCGCACACCCGGTGCGAACGCCGTCGTGCGCTTCCCGGTGAGATCGAAGAACTTGAGGTGCGGCTGTTCGAACTCGCCGGGAGGCAGCAGGCCCAGGCCGGGGATGATGCACGCCCACCCCCATTCCGGCAGATCGAACTCCAGGAACTCGACGGCGAGCGCGTCGCCGGGCTCCGCGCCCTCGACGTGGATCGGCCCAGGCAGCGGGTAGATGCGGTCGAAGTCGAGGCCGGGCAGGTCGGCGGCGACCGAGTCCCTCGTGATCTGGCCGCCGGCGAAGTCGTCGGTCTCGGCGGCCACCACGTCGCCGGGCCGGATCCGCAGCACCGGCTCGATCCCGACGTCCCATTTGCGATGGGTCGGCGCCTCGCGGGAGATGACGTGATCGGCCACGGCGCCGCCAGTATCTCACGCGCGTCAGCCCCCGCCAACGACCTCCACGGCGCTGCCGAGCGTCGCCGGATTGCGGGTGCGCACGCGCACCACGATGCGCACCCGGTCGGCCCGGAAAAGATCGTGCGAGCGCTCGTACGGTCGGCCGTCCGCCGCCCACGCCGTGCGCGCGATCGCGACCAGCGGGGCGCCCGGGCGCAGCTCGAGCACCCGTGCCTCGGCGGCGGTGGCGCCCACCACCTCGACGCGCTCCTCCGCCTCGTTGGGCTGCAGGCCGTAGCCGTTCTCGAGCAGCTCGTACAGCGAGCCGGCCAGCGAGCGGTCGAGCAGTCCGGGGAAGAGGTCGGCGGGGAATCGGGCGCGCTCGAGCGAGATCGGCCGCTCGTCGGCCAGGCGCACGCGCACGATCTCGAGCACCAGCGCCCCCTCGGGCAGCTCGAGGGCCGCCGCCGTCTCGGCGTCGGCGCCCACGGTGGCGGTCGAGAGGACGCGAGCCCCCGCCTGGAACCCCTGCCGGCGCAGGTAGGCGGGCAGTCCCGTGAGGCTCGTCAGGTCACGCTCGACGCGCCGCTGCGAGACGAAGATCCCGCCGGCCCGGCCGCGCACACGGTGCACGACGCCCGCGGTCTCGAGGGCGTCCAGCGCCGCCCGCAGCGTCGAGCGGCTCACCCCCAGGCGAACCGCGAGCTCGCGCTCGGCGCCCAGGCGCTCCCCCGGCCCCGGCGAGCCGGCCGTGATCTCGGCCAGGAGCCGCTCGCGCAGCGCCGACGCCGACGGCCCCAGCGCTGCGAAGCCCGCCGGCAGGCCTGGGACCGGCGTCGTCATCACACGGCCTGGAGGGCCGCCAGCGACTCGGGGGCGACCTGGCCGCCGTCCACGACGATCGTCTGCCCGGTGATGTACCCGGCCTCGTCGGTCGCCAGAAACAGGGCCGCGGCGCCGATCTCGGCGACGAATCCGAGCCGGCCGAGGGGGATCGACGCCTCCATCGACGCCCGGTACTCAGGCCCGAGCTCGTCCATCCCCTCCGACTCGACGTTCCCGGGCAAGACCGCGTTCACCGTGATGCGCTTCGGCGCCAGCTCGATGCAGGCGGTGCGCAGGAACCCGAGCTGGGCCGCCTTGGTGGCACCGTAGTGCGACCAGCCGGGGAAGCCGGTGATCGGCCCGGTGATCGAGCTGGTCAGGATCACGCGGCCGTGGCCGGATGCCTCCAGGTGCGGCAGGCACGCCTTGACGGTCAGCATGCAGCCCTTGACGTTCGTCCCGAAGATCGCGTCGATGTCGGCCTCCGTCATGTCGGCGAGCTTGCAGTCGGGGAAGACACCGGCGTTTGCGCACACGACGTCGATGCCGCCGTGGCGCGACACCACCTCCGCGGCGACCCGCTCGCAGTCGGCGGCCACCGCAACGTCGCCCTGGACGTAGGACACCTCGCCACCGCGGCCGGACAGATCGCGCACGGCGGCCTCGCCGGCCGCGTCGCCGCGGCCGCTCACGACCACGTTGCAGCCCGCGCGGGCGAACTCGCCCGCAATGCCCTTGCCGATGCCCTTCGTACCTCCGGTGACGAGCACCGTGCGACCGGTCAGTGGCGTGAACATCGTCTCCTCCTCATCGATGGCTGCGAACTGTGCACCGCCGGGTGGAACCGGGCGGCCCATTCTACGGTCCAACCGGCATGCATTGGTATCGCGTCTCTGTGCTCGTCCTCCTGGCGCTCGCCGTCTCGGCGTGCGCGGGCGGCTCGACGCCGACCACGAGCGGCCTCGTGCGCGCGCGCGGCGAGATCGTCAC
>DATCPV010000360.1:0-3175 GCA_036569885.1 Gaiellales bacterium
CCGTGGATATCCATACCTCACAAGGTGCCACGGCGCGCCTCACGGCCGCATCACGAACACGCCCGAACACGTCCCAATCACATCACAGTCGGGTCACGGTCCCATCACGGCGGGTCGATGCCGGCCTGGAGCTTGTCGAGCAGCTCGGCAAGGAGGGCCGTTTCCTGCTCGGTGAGATTCGAGCGCAGGCGCCGGTCGTGGCGGACCGCCACCTCTCGCAGGCGCGCAAACAGCGTCTCGCCCGCAGGGGTGAGCGCGACGTGCTGAACGCGGCGGTTGTCGGCCTCGCGCCACCGGCGCACAAGCCCGCGTTTCTCGAGCGCATTCAGGTGGTGGGTCAGCGTCGCCCCGGTGATCCCCATCGCGTCAGCCATGCGCGACTGTGTGCCCCACTGCTCGGAGCGGACGAGCAGGAGCACCTGCCAGGCCGAGGCTGAGCCGCCGGCCTCGGCCATGGCGCGCTCGAACGCATTCGACACCGAGCGGGCCGTGCGGGTGAGGCGCAGCCCGATCGGCGGGATCTGTGCGGGGCGGGGCACCGCTCGATCATAGCAGAGTATTTGACATCTAATAGTTAGATATCTAATCTAAGCTCATGATGACGACTGAACGATCCAACATCAAAGTGGCCGTGCCGTTCGCCGCGATCGTACTGGCGATGTTCCCCGCGGTGCTCGACCAGACCATCCTGTCCACCGCGCTGCCGACCATTGCCGCCGACCTCGGCCGGCTGACGGACGTCGCCTGGCTCGTGACCGCCTACGTGGTGGCGGCGGCCGCCACCACTCCGCTCTGGGGCAAGCTCGGTGACCGCCACGGCCGCAAGCGCCTGCTCGAGATCTCGCTCGGGCTGTTCCTGGCAGCTTCCGCGGTGTGCGGCACAGCCCCGAACATCTCGCTGCTCATCGTCGCGCGCGGGATCCAGGGCGCGGCGGCCGGCGGGTTGATGACCCTGGCCATGGCCGCCGTCGGCGACCTCGTCTCACCCCGTGAGCGCGCCCGCTACCAGGGCTACATCGCTGCGACATTTGCGGTCGCCACCGTGGCCGGCCCGTTGGTGGGCGGCCTGCTCGTGCAGCACGCGAGCTGGCGGTGGGTCTTCTACGTCAACCTCCCGCTGGGCCTCGCCGCGCTCGCCGGATTGCACCTGCGGCTGCCCGACCGGGTGGGCGAGCCCACCGGCCACGCGCTCGACCTCGCGGGCGCCGTGCTGCTCGCCGGCGCAACGGCCGGGCTCATGCTGACGTGCATCTGGGGCGGCGAGCGCTACGCCTGGAGCTCGCCCGAGATCCTGGCGCTGATCACGCTGACGGTGGCCCTCGGCGGCGGGCTCGCACTGCGGGAACGGCGGGCGGCCGACCCCATCGTCCCGCTCGACCTCCTCCGCACCCGGGTGGTGGCCCTTGCCAGCATCGCCCTGTTCCTCACCACAGCCGCCCTGTTTGCGGTCAACGTCTTCGTGCCCCTCTACCTGCAGAGGACCACCGGCGCGACGCCGACGCAGGCCGGGCTCCTGCTCGCGCCGATGATGCTCGGCATCGCGGTCTCGACCAACCTCGCGGGCCGGAGCATCGCCCGGACGGGCCGGTACAAGCGCTTCCCAGTCGCCGGGACGGGGTTGATGGCCGTCGCCCTCGGACTGCTCGCCGCCGTCGCCTCACACCCATCTAGAGTCGCCGTCGGTGTCGGCCTCGCCGTGTTCGGCCTGGGGTTCGGGATGGTCGGTCAGGTGCTGATCGTCGCCGTGCAGAACGGGGCCGACCGGAGCCGGCTGGGCGTCGCGATGGCCACGACCAGCTTCTTCCGCGGCCTCGGCGGCGCGGTCGGGGCGGCCCTCCTCGGCGCGGTCTTCGCGGCCCGGGTGGGAGCCCGGGGCAGCGACGTGATTCACGGCGTGCAGGCCGTCTTCCTCGTGGCAGCCCCGGTCGCGGCGGTCGCACTCGTCGTCGTGCTCCTCCTCGAGGAGGTTCCGCTCGCGCACCGCTGAACCTCCGCCGTCACGGAGCGCGGTACTCCTCGCGGAACCACACGAGGTGGATGCAGACGGCGGCGACGATCACTCCGGCCCAGGCCAGGCTTGCGGCCGGGGTGAGCACGCTCGGGATGCCGACGCTCGTCCATCCCCGTTTCACGACCTGCTCGTTCCAGCCGTCCTGGGCGGTCACCATCACGCCGTAGCACAGCATGACGGCGAGGAACACGGCCAGCACCGAGCGCAGCCTGCCCGAGGCCATCGTGCGCAGCCGGCGCGACAGGATGAGCGCGGTGATCGCGAGCTGCGCGCCGAAGAGGCCCTCGTGCAGGCCCCGGTGCACCGATGGCAGGCTGACGTGGCCCGGAGTGGGTTGGCGCGCCCGCCACAGGCCTCCGATGCCCGGAATGTCGCTCGCGTAGAACCCGAGCGAGGCGACCATCCACGGGATCGACCACACGATCAGGATCACCGCGATCGCCACCCGAAGGCGATCGGCCCTTGTCCTCGCGCCCCGCGGGGCTGTCGCCCCGACCCGGTGCGCTCCGGCGACGGTCAGCGCGAGCGCGATGCCGACGCCGACTGCGGCGGGGGCGTTCGCCCATGAGGCGGCGAGGTCGGACTGGCTGACGACGCCCGGCACCGCCGCGACGGCGCAGAGGACGGCGGCGATGACGGCGACGCGGTTGCGCCACCCGTGCTCGCGGTCGCTCACGACCGCGATGACCGCGAGCGCCGCGAGCGCGACGGGATAGTTCAGGTACGAGATGAGCCGGCTCAGACCGCCGTCGGCAAAGCCGGTCGCGTCGAAGTTGTACGTCCCTCCGGCCGGCAGGCGCGTGTACGTGACAACGGTGAAGACGCCGAAGACCAGATAGAGCGCCCACACGACGGCGATGTCCGCCACGCCCGAGCCCGCGCGGTCGGTCGTCCCGGTCAATGAGTGCCGCGGCACTCCCATCGCGCCGAACAGCCTACCGCCCCGGCGCTCCGCTCACCCGATCGCGTATCTGTGCCAGCGGTGCGTTCTCGGGCGTATTGGTGCCAGGCACCGGATCGACCGCCGGCACACCGGCGTCACCGTTGCGTGACGCGTGGGGCGGGTCGAATCGGCTCCGCGAGCGAACTCGGGTGAAGAGGGCGCCGTTCGGGGCGCGATCGTCTTTGACCCCGGTGCCAGGCACCGACGCGACGGCCGGCACA
>DATCPV010000361.1:0-3940 GCA_036569885.1 Gaiellales bacterium
GATATCACCAAGGCCCTGCAGCGCAAGCTGATCAGGCTCAAGTACCTCCAGCCGGGCCTTGCCACCGGCAACTACGGGCTCGGCACGGTGCAGGCCGTCATGGCCTTCCAGGGCTGGGTCGGCCTCCCCCGCACCGGCTACATGGACGCCGCCTCGTACGCCGCACTCAAGCACGCCAATGTCCCGGTGTCGTGGGGGCACCACCACAAGCACATGGAGGTGCACAAGGCCCGGCAGGTGCTGCTGCTGATCGGCAAGCTCGGCCACGTCAAGCGCGCGATCCACGTGTCCACCGCGGGCCCGGGGCACTTCACGCCCGTCGGGATCTTCCACATCTACAGCAAGCAGATCATGTCGTGGTCGAACCTGTTCGACGTGTGGCTCCCGTACGCCGACTACTTCACCGGCGGCTACGCCTTCCACGAGTACCCGGACGTACCCGGGGAGCCGGTGTCGCACGGCTGCATCCGCATCGCCGACGGCGACGCCCAGGTCGTGTGGAAGTTCGCCACCCTCGGCACCCGGGTCACGATCCGATAATCGGCAGTCTTGGTGGGTGATCCGAATGCCATGCACGGCGGGTCCACGCCCGCCGGGAGGTCCGCCGCGCTCGGCGGCCGCCGCTTCCGCCTGATTGCCTTTGACTGGGACGGGACCGCGGTCACCTCGCGGGCCGAGCGGCCCGACGAGCTGGGCCCGGCGATGGAGAGCCTGCTCTGCGCGGGCATCACCCTCGTCGTCATCACCGGCACGAATGCCAAGAACGTCAGCGGCCAGATCGCGCCGCTGCTCTCGCTCGCCGCCCGGCAGCGGCTCTACCTGATGGTCAATCGGGGCTCAGAGGTGTACGCGTACGACGCGGCCGGAGAGCTCGAACGGTTGTGGGTGCGGACGGCGACCCCTGCCGAGGATGCTGCGCTCGACCGGATCGCAGACGGTGTCCGCGACCGGCTCAAGGCCGAGCACGGGCTCGAGATCGGCATCGTCCGCGACCGCCTCAACCGGCGCAAGATCGACCTCATCCCGACCCCCGAGTGGGCCGATCCGCCCAAGGAGCGGATCGGCGAGCTGCTCGCGGCCGTCACCGAGCGGCTGGCGCCGGTCCCGGGCGGGATCGGTGCGGTCATCGCCCTGACCCAGCAGCTCTCCAGCGACGAGGGCCTTCCCGACGCGCGCATCACCACCGACGTCAAGCACATCGAGGTGGGCCTCACGGACAAGTCCGACTCGATCGCCTACCTGGTGCGCCGCCTCGCACCCCTGCGAGCGATCGGGGCCGACGAGATCCTGATCGCGGGCGACGAGTTCGGCCCCATCGCGGGGTTCGAAGGCAGTGACTACCGCATGGTCACCCGCCTCGCAACCGGAGCGACGATCGTCTCGGTGGGCAAGGAACCCAACGGCGTGCCGCACGGGGTGCTGCGCCTCGGCGGCGGCCCGGCCGAGTTCCTGCGCCTGCTGAACGGGCAGATACGCCCGCCGGCGGCGCCGTCCACGGACCCCGCGAGCGCACCGCCGCCGGCCGCCGCGATGGACATGCCGGCGGGTGGATGGGCGATCGAGCGCGAGGGCTACGACGTCCGCGCGGAAGCTTCGCAGGAGGCGCTCTTCGCCCTCGCCAACGGCTATATGGGCGTGCGCGGAGCCACCGATGAGGACAACCCGGGATCGTCCCGAGCGGCGTACGTGGCCGGCCTGTTCGACGGCGCCGAGGCGGGCATCGAAGACCTGGTCGTGATCGCCGACTGGACGCACACCCGGCTCGAGATCGACGGCCGCGAGTTCCGTCCCTGGGAGTGGACCGAGGTCACCCACAGGCGCAGGCTCGACCTCCACGCGATGGTGCTCGAGCGCACGCTCACGTGCGTCGACCCCGATGGGCGCCGGCTGCGGCTCGAGTCGCGGCGGCTGCTCAGCCTGGCGCGGCGACACCTGGGCGCGATCCGGCTACGGCTGGTGCTCGAGAACGGGCCTCCCGCACGGGTGCACGCCTACGCTGGCGTGCACGCCAGCGAACAGCCCCAGCCGCTGCCGCACGTCGAGGTCGTGGCCGCGGGCCGGGCCGACGGCGTCGACCTGCTGCACACCCGCACCCAGGGCGGCCGCGTTGCTGTTGACCTCGGGATGGCGCTGCAGATGCGGCTTGGCGACAACGACGTCCAGACCGTGTGGGAGACCCCCACCGACGGCTGCGGCCGGTCGGCCGACGTCGAGCTGCATGCGGGCGATCAGCTCGAGATCGACAGGTTCGTCTCCGTGTACACCGAGCGCGAGCGGCCGTTGCCGGCCGTGGACGCCGAACGCGAGGCGCGCGAGGCCGGCGCCCTGGGCTGGGACGCCGTCCTGGCTGAGCACCGCGATGCGTGGCACTCGGCCTGGGACCGAACGGATGTCGAGGTGGCTGGCGCCGGCGGCGGGATCCAGGTCGGGATCCGGTTCGCGGTCGCACAGCTGATCGCGATCGCGCCGACCGCCGACGGGCGCTGCTCGATCGCGGCCAAGGGCCTGACCGGCGACGGCTACAAGGGGCACGTGTTCTGGGACACGGACGTGTTTCTGATGCCGTTCTATGCGGCCGCCCTCCCCGAGGTCGCGCGGCGACTGCTGGAGTACCGCCTGATCACGTTGCCCGCGGCGATGCGCAACGCGGAGGACGCCGGTCTGAGCGGCGCGTGGTTCGCGTGGGAGTCGGCGGCTTCAGGCGAGGACGTGACACCGGCCTACGTCACCGGCCCGGGCGGGCGCCGGCTGCGGGTGCTGACGGGCGAGCAGGAGATCCACGTGGTCGCCGACATCGCCTGGGCCGTGGACACCTATGTCCGTTGGAGCGGCGATGACCGCTTCCTCGACGAGGGCGGAGCCGAGCTGACGCTGCAGGCGGCCCGGTTCTTCGCGACGCGGGCCGTCGAGACGCCGCGGGGGTTCGAGCTCCTGCACGTCATCGGCCCCGACGAGCTGCACGAGGACGTCGCCAACAGCGCGTTCACGAACACCATGGCGGCCTGGACGCTTCACCGCGCCGCCGATCTGGCCGAGTCCGGCCGGGCGAGGTCGGAGCCGGACGAGCCGGCCCGCTGGCGCGAGATCGGCGATCGGATGCTGGTGCTGCACACTCCCGACGGCCTGATCGAGGAGCACGAGGGCTTCCTGAACCTTCCCCGCGCGCCCGACGAGCGGGCGGGCCACGACGAGCTGGCCTGGCAGCGCGACCGGATGGAGTGGCGCGACGTCAAGCAGGCCGACGTCGTCATGCTGATGTTGCTGCTCGAGCCACAGTTCACCCCTGAGGAGCGGCTCGGCAACTACCGTCTCTACGAGCCCCTGACGCGGCACCTATCGTCGCTCTCCGAGGCCGTCCACTCGGTTGTGGCACGCAGAGTCGGCCTGCACGAGGAGGCCGACGACTACCTGCGCCGGGCGATCGCGATCGACCTCGACGACTCGCGCGACAATCGCGCCTCCGGCCTGCACATGGCAACGCAGGGCGGCCTGTGGCAAGCGGTGGCGATCGGGTGCGCCGGCGTCAGGGCGGGCGCGGACGCCCTCGAGATCGACCCGCACCTGCCGCCGGGCTGGACGCGGCTGCGCTTCCGCATCGCCTACCGCGGTGTCCCGCTGCTCCTCACGCTGGCGCCCGACGAGATCGAGATCGAGGCGCGCACTGCCACGGCCCGCATCAGCATCGGCGGGTTCGAGGCCGAGGTGCACGCGGGCACACCGCTGCGGCTCGCCCGCACCGCCGCCGGCTGGCATACGGCCTCCTAACGCGCTGCGCCCTGATACCGCGTGGCAGCGCGGGCGCATCGGTCGCGACCGCCGACAGCCTCGTCGTCGAGGCGAGGTGTGAGGGCGCACGATTGGTGAGGCCGTGAAAATGCCAATTGGCGTTAACACGGAGCGCCAATTGGCCGTTTCCCAAGCCTCCGTGGCACCTCCCCGC
>DATCPV010000362.1:0-3431 GCA_036569885.1 Gaiellales bacterium
GCGCGCTGTTCGACCAGCGCCAGCACCTGGTTTGCCTCGGCGACGTAGTGGGGAGCCGCCGTGTGCTCGAGCAGATCGATCGCGCTCTGGCACAGGAACCGCGCCTCGTCGAGGTCGCCGTCGTGAAGCGCCGCCCGAGCCAGCACCAGCGTCGCGCTGCCGGCCACGCCCGGCTCCGTCGCACCCGTCTCGGAGAGCGCCCGCCGGGCGGCCTCGCGGGCGCCCTCGACATCGCCGGCGAGCAGCGCCGCGCGCCCGCGGTCGGCGCTGAGCGTGGCCAGCTCGGGCATTGCGCCCGCGGCCTGCATCAGCTCGCCCGCCCGCTCCAGGTGCTGCTCGGCCTCGGGCCGGCGCTGGTCGACCATGATGCCGCCCAGCACGGCGTGGGCGCGGCCCAGGAGCAGCGTGTGCTCCGCCACCTCGAGCCTCGCGACGACCTCGCCCATGTACCGCTCGGCCAGGCGCAGCCGGCCCTGCTCGGCGTAGGTGCGCGCCATTGCCCACAGCACGCGGGTGCGCGCAACCGGGTCGGCGATGGCCGCCTCGACATCGAGCACGTCGGCCAGAACGGCTTCGGCATCGGCAAACCGGCCCTGATCGGTGTATGCGCTGGCCAGATAGACGCCAAACCTGATCACTCCGCGCACGTCCACCGGCGGCCGGCGCGTCTCCTCGAGCGCCGAGCGCAGCACCGAGATCGCACGGCTCAGATCGCCGGTTCCGGCGTACGCGCGTCCAAGCGACTCGTAGAGCCCGGGCCGTACCCGGGCGGTCGCCGCCGGCTCGAGTGCGCGCGCCTCCTCGAGCAGGGCGGCCGCGCGCTCGTCGTCGCGCTGGTCGATCGCGAGCTGGCCCAAGCCCTCGACGGCCCGGCTGTGCGCGTGCAGATCGCCGCAGGCGCGGGCCTCCTCGACAAGTGCTTCCAGAATGTCGGCGGCATCGTCTGAGCCCATCCGGACCGCCATCTCGGCGAGGCCGATCCTGGCAGGTGCGATCGACCCCCCCTCGGCTCGGCCCGCCAGCTCGGCGGTCGTGACCCCGAGCCGGCGGGCGAGCTCCGCCAGGATGCGCGGTGATGGCACCCGCTCTCCGGCCTCGATCCGGCAGACGTATGCCGCCGAGCATCCCGGGAATGCGAGCTGCTTCATCGACAGCCCGCGCTCGGCTCGCACCGTACGCAGCCTCCGGCCCAGGGAAGCAGGATCGTCGACGTGCGTCGGTGCAGGGCGGCCCACGCTGCAGAGCTTACCCCCCGGCCGCTATTTTGTCGATGTCAATTGACGGAATGCCTCGCGGCCCTGTACCGTGTGCTGCTCCCGTCCGAGATTCCACGCGAACAAGGAGCGCCGAGATGTACGCAGGCAGGCTCTGGCCGTAATCAAGTAGTGACGTCCGGCGTCTCGGTCGGGTGACCGGTGGGCGCGACGAGACCTGGAGCCGCGGCGGGCAGGCCGCGGCTCAGGGCTCGAACGCGACCGGGTTTCGGAGGGTACCGACGCCGTCCACTGACACCTCGACCACGTCGCCGTCGCGCAGATAGCGCGGGGGTTTGCGGGAGTCGCCCACCCCGCCCGGCGTGCCCGTGGCGATCACGTCGCCCGGCTCGAGTGTCATTCCCGCCGAGCAGTAGACGATCAGCTCGACGATCGAGAAGATCAGGTTCTTCGTGCTCGAGTCCTGCATCACCTCGCCCGACACCGTCGTGCGAATGCCGATCGACTCCAGGTCGGTGCCGTCGGCTGCGGCGATGCACGGCCCCATCGGGGCGAACGTGTCGAAGCTCTTGCCCAGCGTGAACTGGCGCAGCGGCGTCTCGAGCTGCGCCCGCCGGCCGGAGACGTCGTTCAGAGCCGTCAGGCCGCCCACGGCCGCCCGCGCCGCGGCCGCGTCCGCGCGGTAGGTGCGCCGGCCGATCACGACCCCCACCTCGCCCTCGTAGTCGGGCCGCGTCTCCTCGCGCGGGATGACGATCCGCTCGCCGTGGCCGGTGAGCGACGACCCGAACTTCGCGAACACCACGGGCACCGCGGGGATGTCGAGCTCCGACTCGGCCGCGTGGTCGCGGTAGTTGAGGCCGATGCCGATCAGTTTGCCCGGGACGACGGGATGCAGCAGGCGCACCGCGTCCAGCGCGATCGCTTCCCCCGCCGCGGCTGCGACCGTTGCCCAAGCCTCCGACGAGGCGTCGAAGCCGATCGCGCCGGCCGGGCCGGCATCGACCACGTGGTCGTCCTCGAGCCGGCCGATACGCGCCTCGCCGCCGTCCCTCGTGTAGCGGACAGCTCTCATCGCCCCTGCCCCGTGCGCAGCACCTTGAGCGCATTGATCGCGCGCGGGATTCCGGTGTATGGGGCGGTCTGCAAGATCGTCTCCTCGATGTCTGAGTCGGGTACCTCGAGCGCTCGCAGCGCGTCGATGTGGGCGGCCACCTGCGGGTCGGAGCTGCCGAGGCCGGTCAGGAGGGCGACGATGATCAGCTCGCGCTCGCGGGCCGAGAGGCCGCCGCGGGCGTGCACGTCGCCGAACACCCAGTCGACGAGCCAGCTCGCCATCGGCTCGCCCATCCGCTCGAGGAACGCCTCTCCGCCGGGGTGGTCTCCCAGCTCGGCCAGCCGCTCGAGGCCGCGTCGGTGCCGTTTATCGTGCTCGACCATCGCCCCTCCTTGACCCGGTTCAGGGCAGCGGATACTGTATCCAATCGTGCCCGACCGTCGTGTGCGCGTGGACGTTACCGGATCTCCGCAGTGGGGGATTCACAGTGGTGAGCGCATCCTGCTCGAGGACGGCCGCGAGCTTCGGGCCGCGGGGGCGCGCTACCTGGCACCGGTCGAGCCGACCAAGATCATCGCCACCCACCTCACGTACCGCAGCCGCATCACGGAGTACGGCGCCCGGGTGCCGGCCGAGCCGTCGTACTTCATGAAGCCGCCCTCGACCCTGAACGGGCACGGCGGTGTGCTGCGGCGCCCCCGGGGGGCGCGCTTCTTGAACTACGAGGGCGAGGTGGCGGCGGTGATCGGGCGCAGCATGCACGGCGTGCCCGAGTCCGAGGCGCTCGAGTACGTGGCCGCGTACGCCCCCGCCAACGACGTCGGGCTGCACGACTTCCGCCACGCCGACCGCGGTTCGATGCTGCGGGTGAAGGGCCAGGACGGGTTCTGCCCGATCGGCCCCGAGCTCACGCCGGCCGCCGACTTCGACCCCACCGACTTTCAGTTGCGCACGTTCCTGAACGGGGCCGTCGTCCAGGAGGCGCACAGTGACGACCTGATCTGGCCGATCGCGTATCTGCTGGCCGACCTGTGCCGTCTGATCACGCTCGAGCCGGGCGACGTGATCCTCACCGGCACGCCCGCCGGAGCCAACGTGGTGGGCCCCGGCGACGTCGTCGAGGTCTCGCTGGAGGGGGCGGGGAGCGTGACGAGCACGGT
>DATCPV010000363.1:0-2113 GCA_036569885.1 Gaiellales bacterium
GCCATGGGCTCGCGGGCGAGCGCCGCACGCAGCCGGGCGACGACATCGTCACCAAGCTGGTCGAGGCCGAGATCGAGGGCAGTCGCTTGACGGAGCAGGAGTTCGACGCCATGTTCCTGCTGCTCGTCGTGGCCGGCAACGAGACCACCCGCCAGGCGATCGCCCACGGCATGCAGGCCCTCATGGACAACCCCGGCGAGCTCGAGCGGCTGCGGGCTGACCCCACGCTGATGCCCACGGCGGTCGAGGAGATCCTGCGCTGGTCGACGCCGGTGCTGCACTTCCGCCGCACTGCGACGGTCGATACCGAGTTGCGCGGCGTGCCGATCAAGGCGGGCGACAAGGTGGTCACCTGGTATGCCTCGGCCAACTTCGACGAGCTGGTGTTCGACGATCCGCTCCGGTTCGACATCGGCCGCCGTCCCAACGACCACGTCAGCTTCGGCCGCGGCGGCCCGCACTTCTGCCTGGGCGCGCACCTGGCCAAGCTCGAGGTGCGGATCATGTTCGAGGAGCTGCTTCCCCGGCTCGGGTCGATTGAGCCGAACGGGCCGGTGCGGCGGATCCGCACCAACTTCACCAACGCCCTCAAGCGCATGCCCGTGCGCGCCGTCGCCGCATGAAAGGATTCGCGCGTGGCCGATAGCACCCTGAAGGACCTCGAGGCGCGTGGGGTCCGCACCGTCCGCGTCACGTACCCCGACCTGCACGGCATCTCGCGCGGCAAGGACTACCCGCTCTCGCACTTCCCGCACGTCGTCGCCGACGGCGGCGCCTACTGCGAGGCGATCATGACCGTCGACCTGCGCCACAACGTGGTCGCCGGGCCCGAGCACGGCTTCCAGGACATCCTCGCCCGACCGGATCTCGACACGCTCGTGCCGGTGCCGTGGGAGCCCGAGACCGCGTGGTGCCTGGCCGACCTCCTGCGCATGGACGGCTCGCCGTACGGGGTCGATCCGCGCGCGGCCGTGCGCCGGGCGGTGGAGGCCTACGCCGAGCTCGGCCTCACCCCGGTTGTCGGCCCCGAGCTCGAGTTCTACCTGTGCACGCCCGATCCGGCCGAGACCGTTGGCTATCGCCGGTACGTGGACAACCCGAGCCACGTCTACACCGTCGGCCGGGTCGCCGATCCGCGCGGCATCCTCACCGAGATGCTGCACGCGTGCGTCGACATGGGCCTCGGCGCGATCGCCGCCAACCACGAGTACGGCCGCAGCCAGTTCGAGATCAACCTCATGCACGGCCCGGCGCTTTCGGCCGCCGACCGCGCGTTCCGGTTCAAGTCGGTCGTCAAGGACATGGCCGCCCGCGAGGGGCTTTTGGCGACGTTCATCGGCAAGCCGTGGAACGACGACGAGGGCTCCGGCTTCCATCTGCACCTCTCGCTCAGTGACGGCGAGGGCAAGAACGCGCTGAACGGCGACGGCGATGAGGGGCTCTCGCCGCTCGCGGGCCACATGATCGCCGGGCTGCTCGAGCACGGGCCGGCGCTGATGGCCTTCTTCAACCCGACCACGAACGCCTACCGCCGTCTGCATCCCGAGGCGCTCGTGCCGACGCTCGTGAGCTGGGGCCACGACAACCGCCTGACGCTGGCGCGCGTGCCCCGTGAGCGCGGGGGTGCGACCAGGATCGAGTTCCGGGTGGGCGACGGGGCGGCCAATCCGTATCTCGCGATCGCCGCGGCGCTCTTCGCCGGCCTCGACGGCATCCGCCGCAAGCTCGAGCCGCCGCCCCCGTGCGAGGGCCTGATCTACGAGCTGCCCGAGGCCGAAACGATGACGCCGCTACCGACGACGTTCGAGGCGGCGCTCGAGGCGCTGGCGGCCGACGAGCTGCTCGTCGATGCGATGGGGCCGGAGCTGGTGGCGGTGTTCCGCGTGATCAAGGACGCGGAGCTCGGGCGCGCCCGCCGCACGGTGACGGACTGGGAATTCCAGGAGTACACGCACCATTTGTAACGGGGGAACCCAGGGTTCCCCCGTTGGCCCCCTCCTTAAGGGGGCGGATGGGTTGCGGTGGTGCTCCAGCGAGACGCGGTCTCGCTGGAGCCGCGGACACCCACCACCGTCCCGTGATGCGCCAAACGGGGTTAGACCCCTTTTGGCGC
>DATCPV010000364.1:0-13581 GCA_036569885.1 Gaiellales bacterium
CTGTCACACCCACCCGGCCTTCGGCGGGCAGCGGGCGGGGGAGTTCGAGCTGCGTGCGCAGGGCGCCGGCTACGAGCGCATCCACGCGTCCGGAGGCGGCATCGCCGCAACGGTGGCCGCCACCCGCCGCCTCGGGCCGGACGGCCTGGAAACAGCCGTCGCCCGCCATCTGGGCTGGATGGCGGCGCACGGCACGACGACCGCCGAGGGCAAGTCCGGCTACGGCCTCGACCGCGACACCGAGCTTGCGAGCCTCGACGCGATCGCCGCGGCACACCCGATCGAGGCGGTCCCCACCTACCTCGGCGCGCACTCGGTTCCGGGGGAGTTCTCGAACGGCGACGACTATCTCGACTTCGCCCTGGCCGAGGTGCTCCCGGAGGCGGCGCGGGTGGCCGAAGCGGCCGACGTGTTCCTCGAGCGGGGTGCGTTCAGCGCCGAGCAGGCGGAGCGCTACCTGCGGGCGGCGGCCGGACACGGCCTGGCGCTGCGGATCCACGGCGATCAGTTCACCGAGGCCGGCGCGATCCCGCTCGCGGTCGAGCTTGGGGCGCGGTCGGTCGACCACCTCGAGGCCACCGGTGCCGACGGCGTCTCCCGCCTGGCCGCAAGCGACGTCGCCGCAGTGCTGCTACCGGTCGCCGCGATGTATCTGCGCCGGACGCTGCCGCCCGCCCGGGCGCTGATCGACCAGGGGGCGGTGGTGGCACTGGCGACCGACTTCAACCCTGGGAGCGCCTTCTGCGAGTCGCTGCCCGTGGTGATGTCGCTTGCCTGCACCCAGCTTGGGATGTCCGTGGCCGAGGCACTCGCGGCGACCACGGTGAACGCCGCCTGGGTGCTCGGCCGCGCCGACCGGCTCGGCCGCCTGGCGCCCGGCTTCGACGCCGACATCGTGCTGGTGGACGCGCCCGACTGGCGGTATGTGGCCTACCACCTCGGCGGGCGCGACATCGCTGCGGTGTACAAGCGCGGCCGCCGGCTGCGGCGGCACTAGCTCTGGCAGGTCCCTCCCAGGCCTCAGCCCGGGCAGGCGTCGGACGGCGGCGCCAGTGGCAGGCGGTGCAGGAGCGTCGAGAGCGACTCGAGCTCCTGGGCACTGAAGCGCTCGGCGAAGAGCGCGCGCACCGCCGCCAGGTGCGAACCCTCGGCGCTGGCGAGGATCGCCCGGCCGGGATCGGTGATCTCGGCATACGTGACGCGGGCATCGGCCGAGCATGACGCCTTGCAGACGAAGCCCGACTTCTCGAGCCCGTCCAGGAGCCGGGTGATCCCCGAGGCTGTCAGGAGCACCCGCTCGGCGAGGTCGACGCGCCGCAGCCGGCCGCCGTCCGCGCTCCGGAGGTGGAGCAGCACCTCGAAGTCGTTGATTGTGAGCCCATGGCCCTCGATCAGCTCGCGGTTGAACTGGCGCGTGACGGCCGCGTGCGCGCGCAGCAGGCCGACCCAGGCGTCAAGCTCGGCGCTGCGCTCCAGTTCGGGTGCTTCCTCGATGCGGCTCAATGTACCCACGCTGACTACTCTCGTTGCTCCCTCAAGTTTCTCTCTCAGTGTAGAGCGACGACGCCATTGTGGCAATCGTGACGGTCGGACACCGAGCGCGGACGGCCTTAGAGGACTTCAGCTGGGGGCGCCGGCGCGGGTCGCCGCGCCCACGCCCGCAACCGCCGCCGGCTGCGCTCGGTGAAGCGCAGATCGCTCTGCAGGGCCATGTCGCGGTAGAGCAGGGCGGCGAAGACGAGTATCAGCGGCATCCGCTCAGTGAGTTCGTAGTACGGCGCCTGCAGGCAGGCGACGAGCAGCGCGACGTGGATCCAGAACAGTGCCGGGGAGGACCGCGACCGCTGTTTGGCCGTGCGCACGACCGTGTAGGCCATCCACCCGGCGAACATGAGCAGCGCCGGAATCCCGTGGGAGTACAGGAGCAGGAAGATCTCGCTCTCGGTGCCGACCGACTTCTTCGTGTGCGTGATGCCGACCGCCTGCTGCGGGGCGCCGTAGCCAAGCAGCGGGCTCGAGACGACCTGGGACTGCGCCGTCTGGTCGCGCGCCAGCCGGCTGACGTCGCCGGTCTTGTGCTGGAAGCGGCCGGTCACCAGGCCCCCGAGGGGGCTGACCGCCACGAGGACGCCGACCACGAAGAGCGCGCCGACGACGCGCATCACGCGCTTCCTGTCCCGCAGCGCCCCGAACCGGATCGCCGCATAGGCGAAGCCGGCGCCCAGGCTGAGCCAGAGACCGCGGTCGAGCGAGAACACGATCGGCACCACCGACAACGCGAGGGTCACCTTGAGCACCCGTGCCCAGGTCTTTCCGGGTGACGCGGCGAGCGCGGCCAGGCAGACCGGCGTCAGCATGGCGGTGGTCGATCCCCAGGCGTTGGTGTAGGCGAAGAACGTCTGCGGGCGCCCCTCCGCGAAGCCGAGGAAGTGCTGCAGCTGGGCGAATTGCAGATGGACGTGCGCGTAGAAGTAGGTGTTGTTCAGGAGCGAGTGGGGGAAGACCGCCTCGGCCGGGCTCGAGAAGGCGATGGTGGGGAAGAGCACCCCGATCCACCCTCCGGCGATCACGACCACCCAGTAGGCCGCGACGGCGTTGATCACCGTGCGGGTCGAGAGCCGCTCGCGCGAGGAGTTGTAGATGTAGAGAAACAGGATGGTCGCCGAGAAGTAGAACGACAGGCGCCACGACCACGCGATCGCGCGCGATGCGCTCGAGAGCTCGACGCCCGAGGCCACCATCCACGCCAGAAACACGAGCCAGACGCCGAACCGGCGGGGGACGTGCAGGTCGCCGCGGCGGAAGAGCGGATAGACCAGCGGCAGCGTGATCAGCGGCCACATGAAGAACGAGAAGCCGAGCAGCCACCACAGCGGCAGGCCGACGAAGATCGCGTACGGCTGCCATCCGCGGGGCGGCCGCGCCCAGCCGGGAAGTCCCGATGCGGGCAGGATGCGGCTGGTGCCACGGCGTGGTGCGACGGTGGTCGTCATCGAGCCGGCGACCGCTACGGGTCGTACCGCTCCTCAGCCCGGTTGTCGTGCCGCCCCATCAGGAGGCCCAGAACGACGCCCGTGACCACCACGCTCACCGCGGGGAGCAGGGAGATCACCGATGACAGAGACGTGCTCATACCGCTCCCAGATTAGCGCCGCCGGGTTGCGGCGCGATTGACCCAAAAAGGGGTGGGTCGAAGAGTTCTTCAATAGCTACCACCTAGAACCCTGTTTGACAATGAGGTTGGCGGCATGAAGCATGTGGTGCGGCGGCCCGTGTCGGGTTGGGGGAACGCAGCCGCGGGGTGGCGATGCCTCCCCGCTGTTCGGGGGTTAGACTGGATCCGTGGCCAACCGTAAGCAGCAGAAGCGGAAATACCTGCGAGCCGTGGGGCGGGGACGGGTCCGCGGCGCCGGCGAGGTGCAGGACGGGGAGCGTGCCGGCCCGAAGCCGGGTGCCACGTCACAGGTGCGGGGGCGCCGCGAGCCGCCCCAGCCGTCCGCCGGCCGGGCCGCAAAGCGTGCGGCTGTCTTCGCCCTGCTGTTCTACCTCGCCATCAGCTACACATCGCTGGGCGGCACGATGAGCGGGGGCGTCAAGCTGTTCAACGCCGCGGTCATGTTCGTGCTGTTCTGGTCGATCGGCACCATCACCGAGACGTTCGCCTGGCGCCGCTGGCAGAAGAAGCACGGCGGCTAGGCACGGCGGCTGAGGCAGCGAGCGCCGCACGGTAGGCTGCGGCGGTCATGCTCGACGTCGTGCAGATACCGCTAGGCCCCTACCGGACGAACTGCTATCTCGTCGCACGGGAGGGCGCCTCGGAGGCCGTGGTGATCGACCCCGGCGACGACTCCGGCACCGTTCTGAGCGTGCTCGCCGACCGCGGCTGGACACCCACTGCTGTGCTCGTCACGCATGGCCACTCCGACCACCTCGGCGCGGTCAGGGACGTCGCCGAGGCGAGCGGGATCGAGGTCTGGATACCGCATGACGAGGCCGACGACCTGCGCACCCTCCATCCCGGCGCATACGAGCCCGAGCACCTGCTCGAGGGCGGTGAGACCGTCTCGGCCGCCGGGATCGATTTCGACACCATGCTGGTGCCCGGCCACTCGCCGGCGTCGATCGCCTACCACGCCGACGGCCACCTGTTCTCCGGCGACGTGCTGTTCGCCGGATCCGTCGGCCGCACGGACCTCGCCGGGGGTGACACCGACACGCTGGTGGCGAGCATCGGCCGGCTTGTGGACGCCTACCCTGCCGACACGGTCGTGCTGCCGGGCCACGGCCCCGCCACCACCCTCGCAGCCGAGCGCGCGGCCAACCCGTTTCTGGGGGCGCTGCGCGCGTGAGCGGCGAGTTCCAGGCCCCGCGGGGGACGCTGGACTGGTACGGCCCTCGCGCCGCGCTGCGCCGCTCCGTGCTCGACGAGGCGCGGCACGTCTTCGCGACCGCCGGCTACGGCCAGGTGGTGACGCCGACATTCGAGGACACCGGCGTCTTTCGCCGCACCTCCGGCGAGGGCTCCGATGTCGTGCGCAAGGAGATGTATTCGTTCCGGGACAGGAGCGATCGCGAGCTGACCCTGCGTCCGGAGGGCACCGCGGGGGTGATGCGCGCCTATCTCGAGCACGGCCTGAACCACCTGCCCCAGCCGGTCAAGGTCTGGTACGCGGTGCCCATGTTCCGCTACAACGCGGTGCAGAAGGGACGCTTCCGCGAGCACTACCAGTTCGGGGCCGAGGCGATCGGGAGCGAGGATCCCGCGATCGACGCGGAGTTGATCGCGCTCCAGGCGCGCTGGTACACGAACGTCGGGGTGACCGGCCTGCGGCTGCTCATAAACTCCATCGGGGACGAGGTCTGCCGGCCCGCCTACATCGAGCTTCTGACGGCATTCCTCGATGCGCACAGCGCCGAGCTCTGCGAGGAGTGCCTCGAACGCCGCGACACGAACCCGATGCGGGTGTTCGACTGCAAGAACCAGGCCTGCCAGGCGGTGCTCGCCTCGGCGCCCGCGATCACCGACCACCTGTGCGACCCGTGCCGCGAGCACTTCGCCGCCGTGCGCGCGCACCTCGAGGCGAGGGGCGTCGGCCACGAGCTCGCGCCGCGGCTGGTGCGCGGCCTTGACTACTACACGCGCACGGCGTGGGAGTGGGACTGGCCCGCGCTCGGGGCGCAGTCGGCCCTGTCCGGAGGCGGCCGCTATGACGGCCTGGCCGAGCAGCTCGGCGGCCCCCACATCCCCGGCGTCGGGTTTGGCGCCGGCCTCGAACGGCTGGTGCTGACGCTCGAGGAGATCGGCGCCGTGGAGGCCGCGGACCCGCCCCTGGACGTGCTCTTTGCCGTCCTCCACGACGAGGCCCGGCCACGCCTCTATGCGCTCATGGACGCCGCCCGCGCGGCCGGCCTGCGCAGTGATGCGGCCTACGGCGGCCGGCGGCTCAAGCGCGCGCTCGAGCTGGCGGGTCGGCGCGGTGCGGCCCGGGTCGTGATCGTCGGCGAGGACGAGTGGGGCGACGGGGAGGCGGCCGTGCGCGACATGACCACGGGCGAGCAGCGCCGCGTCGCCCTCGACGACCTCGTCTCGGAGCTGCGGCTGTGAGCTGGCGCACCGATCTCGGCGGCAGCCTGCGCGTCGAGGACGAGGGCCGGCGGGTCGTCCTGGCCGGATGGGTCGCACGGCGGCGCGACCACGGCGGCCTGGTGTTCGTGGACCTGCGCGACCAGGCGGGCCTCGTGCAGCTCGTGTTCAACCCCGACGAGCAGGCCGCCGCGCACGCCGTCGCCCACGGCCTCCGGGCCGAGTACGTGGTCCAGGCCGAAGGCGTCGTGCGTGCGCGCTCGCCCGAGACCCAGAACCCGCGCCTGGCCACGGGCGCGATCGAGGTGCACGTCGAGCGGCTCGAGGTGCTCGCGACGGCGCCGGTGCTGCCGTTCCAGCTCGACGACGACGGGGTCGACGAGACGCTGCGGCTGCGGCACCGCTACCTCGACCTCCGCCGCGACGTCATGCGCCACAACCTGTGGGTGCGGTTCACTGTCACGAAGACGATCCGTCGGTATCTCGAGGATCGCGGCTTCTGGGAGCTCGAGACCCCGATCCTGTACAAGTCGACGCCCGAGGGCGCGCGCGAGTTCCTCGTGCCGACCAGCTCGCATCCCGGCAAGTTCTATGCGCTGCCCCAGTCGCCCCAGACCTACAAACAGCTGTACGTCATCTCCGGGTACGAGCGCTACTACCAGTTCGCCCACTGCTTCCGCGACGAGGCGACCCGCGCCGATCGCACCGCCGAGTTCACCCAGCTCGACATCGAGCTGGCCTTCGTCGAGCCCGACGAGCTGTTCGAGCTGGTCGAGGGCCTCTTCGCCGCGGTGTGGCGCGAGGTGCTGGGTGTCGACCTGCCGGTCCCGTTCCCGCGCCTGCGGTACGACGACGCGATGCTGCGGTACGGCTCCGACAAGCCGGAGACGCGCTTCGGGTGCGAGATCGCCGATGTCACCGACTCCCTCCGGGACACCGAGTTCAAGACGTTCCGCGGCGTGATCGATGCGGGCGGGATCGTGCGCGGATTCGCCGTCCCCGGAGCGATGGACTTCTCGCGCAAGGATTTCGAGGGCCTGGTCGACTTCGCCCGCACGTGGGGCGGCAAGGGCGTTGCCTGGCTGCAGGTGACCGGCCCCGGCGAGGTGCGATCGCCGATCGCCAAGTTCCTGGCCGACGACGAGGTGGCGGCGATCGTGAGCGGCATCGGCGCCGAGCCCGGCGACACCGTGCTGCTCGTGGCCGATGCGGTGGAGGCGGCCGTGCGGGTGCTGGGTCCCCTGCGGCTGCACCTGGGCGAGCGGCTCGGGCTGATCGGCGAGGGCTGGAACCTGCTCTGGGTGACCGGGTTCCCGATGTTCGAGTGGCTGCCCGACGAGCGGCGCTGGAAGGCGGCGCACAACCCGTTCAGCGCCCCCGAGCCGGAGTACGAGGCCACATTCGACGCCGACCCGGCGGCCGCCAAGGCGCGCCAGTACGACCTCGTCCTGAACGGGAACGAGGTCGGCGGCGGGTCGATCCGAAACCACAGGCCGGAGATGCAGCAGCGCGTGTTCCGCCTGCTGGGGATCACCGAGCAGGAGGCCGAGGAAAAGTTCTCGTTCCTCTTGCGGGCCCTCGAGATGGGCGCTCCGCCGCACGGGGGAGTCGCTTTCGGCCTCGACCGTCTAACGATGCTTCTGGCCGGGGCCGCGTCGCTGCGCGACGTCACCGCGTTCCCCAAGGGACAGGGCGGCGTCGACCCGCTCACCGGCGCGCCCACAGCCGCCGGCGAGGCCGAGTTGCGCCACTTCGGCATTCGAGTGGTGACGGATCCCGAAGGACCCGGTAGGCTGTGAGGGCCGGCGCCATTTCCGAGATGCGCACTTCACTTTCGTCGTGCGAACACCTACAGCGCCGGGGCGAGGTCGGAGCGGTCGAAGCATCGGCAAAGTGGCCGTCCGCCGAGCCCCAGGTGCCGGCGCAAGATGCGGGGGGACCTCGGTCCCCCCGTGTACGTCTCCGGGTCCGATGAGCGCGGTCTATCTCGACAACGCAGCCACGACGCCCCTCTGTGCCGAGGCTCGCGCGGCGATGGAGCCGTACCTGGCAGAGCGGTTCGGCAACGCCTCCGAGCCGCACGGTTTCGGCCGCGCCGCCCGAGCGGGCCTGGAGCAGGCCCGCGCCCGCGTCGGCGAGCTTCTGGGTGCCGAGCCGGGCCAGGTCGTGTTCACCTCGGGCGGTTCGGAGGCCGACAACCATGCGGTGTTCGGCCTCTCCGGGAGCACTCCCGGGCGGCTCGTCGTGAGCGCGATCGAGCATCCGGCGGTGCGGGAGCCGGCGCGGGAGCTCGAGCGGCGCGGCTTCGAGGTGGTGTGGGCGCCCGTCGACGGCGAGGGCACCGTCGACGCTGCCGAATTCGAGCGGCTGGTGCGCCCGGGCGACCGCCTGGCGGCGGCGATTTGGGCCAACAACGTCACGGGCGTCGTGCAGCCGGTGCAGCGGCTGGCCGCGGCGGCAGCCGAGCGCGGCGTGCCGTTCCATACCGACGCCGTGCAGGCTGCGGCTTCGCTCCCGGTTGGCCTGGCCGCATCGGGGGCCGAGTCGGTCGCGCTCTCGGCGCACAAGCTGGGCGGCCCCAAGGGTGTCGGCTGCCTGCTCGTGCGGACGCCGTCCGAACTGCCGCCGCTCGTGTGGGGCGGGGGCCAGGAGCACGGACTGCGCTCCGGCACCGAGAACGTGCCCGGCGTGGTCGGGTTTGCCGCGGCGCTCGAGGCCACGCACGCGGCGGCGGATGCACGCGCGGCTCTGCGCACGCGCCTGGAGCAGGCGCTCGGCGATCACATCAGCGTCGTCTCGGCGGGCGCCCCGCGGCTGCCCGGCCATCTGCTCGCGCTGGTTCCGGGGATTCGGGCCGACCTGCTCGTGCTCGCCCTCGACCGCGAGGGCTACGCCGTGGCCGCCGGGTCGGCCTGCGCCGCCGGGGATGCGGAGCCGAGCCACGTGCTGCTCGCCCAGGGCATGTCGGCGCAGGACGCCCGCAGCGTCGTGCGCGTCTCGCTCGGCCTGCAGACGAGCGCCGCCGGGGTGGACGGATTTGCGGCCGCGTTCCGCAGCTGCGTCGAGCGGCTGCGCACGGGGGCGCTTCAGCCGATCGCGGCCGAGGGCTGAGCGGCCGTGTACTCCGCCGCCACCGTCGAGCACGCCCTGTCGCTGCGCCATGCCGGCTCGGCCGGCCCCACCGCGGTCGTGGGTGAGGCGGGCCGAAGCGCGTGCGGCGACGCGATCCGGATCGAGCTTGCGCTGGCGGGCGGCACCATTGCCGCGGCGCGGCACCGCTCGTTCGGCTGCCCGCACGCGACCGCGGCCGCCGAGCTCGCGTGCGCGCTGGCCGAGGGGCGCCACCTGCTCGGCGCCGCCCGCATCGGCGGCTCCGACCTCGAGGCTGTTCTCGAGCCGCGCGAGCAGAACCGCGAGTGTGTGTTGCTGGCTGTCGACGCCCTGCATGCGGCGCTGGCGACGGCTCTCGACTCGGCGTCGTTCCCCTTCGTGGACGGCAGGGTGGCCGTGGCGATGTCTGGTGGCGTGGACTCGGCGGTCGCGCTGCTCAAGGCGGTCGAGGCCGGGCTCGAGCCGGTTGGAGTCACCCTGCGGCTGTGGATCGACCCGGGCGCGCCCGACGGCGAGCGCGCGTGCTGCTCACCCCGGTCGGTGCGGGCCGCGCGGGACGCCTGCCACGCGATGGGCGTGCCCCACGTCGGCCTCGACCTGCGCGCCGGGTTCCACCACGAGGTGGTCGAGGAGTTCGTGGCCGGATTCCAGGCCGGGCGCACGCCCAATCCGTGCATGCGCTGCAACGGCTCGTTCCGGTTCGCCGCCCTCGCGGAGTTCGCCGACCGGATCGGGGCGGCGCGCATCGCCACCGGGCACTACGCGCGTGTTCGCCGCCGCGACGGGGTCGCCCTGGTCGCTCGGGGCGCGGATCCGGCCAAGGACCAGTCGTACATGCTGGCGGCCGTCCCGAGCGAGATCCTCGGGCGGTGCTGGTTTCCGCTGGGCGAGCAGACCAAGGTGCAGACGCGCGCCCAGGCCGGCCGGGCCGGGTTGGAAGCCGCCGGCCGCGCCGAGAGCCAGGACGTGTGCTTTGTCGGCGGCGGTGACCACCGCTCGTTCCTCGAACGCCACGGCGGCGCCGGCCGGCCGGGGGCGATCGTCGACCTCTCCGGGCGCAGGCTCGGCCGCCATGCCGGCGTGCACCGATTCACGCCGGGCCAGCGCCGCGGCATCGGCGTGGCCGGGCCCGAGCCGCTGTACGTGCTCGCGGTCGAGGCCGCGAGCGGCCGGGTCGGGGTCGGCCCGAGGGCGGAGCTCGAGCGGCGCACGGTGTGGATCGCTCCGGGCCGGCTCCTGACGCCGTCGCGGCGGGTGCAGGCGAAGCTGCGCTATCGCACCGATCCGGTGTGGGCGACCGTGCGGCCGGGAGTCGACGGCTTCACGCTCGACCTCGACGAGGCGGTTTCCGGCATCGCGCCGGGGCAGACAGCGGTCCTGTACGACGACGACACCGTCGTCGGGACGGGGACGATCGCGTCGTGAGCGCCGGATAGGATAGGTTTTCCCCGGGAGGCCCTATGCACGTTTCACTCGCCCTTCTCGTCACCTCATCGGACATCTGGCGCTATGCGCTCGCCGTCTTCCTCGTGCTGACGGGCGTCGGCCTGTGCTTCGCGCTGATCCGGGCCGGCTCGACGCTCGGCCGGATCAATGTCATGCTCGACGGCATCATGCGCGAGCTGGTACCGATGCTGGCCAAGGTCTCGACGTCGCTCGACCACGTCAACGAGGAGCTCGACAAGGTCGGCCGCATCACCGACTCGGCGACGGATGCGACGGCGAAGGTGGACGCAACGGTGCGGTCGGTCTCGGAGGCGATCAGCAAGCCGTTTCGGGCGGTCGCGGGATTCTCGGCCGGGATCTCACACGGGTTCGGCGTCTTCCGCAACAAGCGCAATCAGCGCGGCGGTGTTGTGTGAAGCGGGCCGCCCTGGCGGTCTCGGTGGGCCTCTCGGCGGCGGCAACCGCGCTCTACAAGCGGGCGCAGGCCCTGGCCGAGACGGAGCAGCGGCCGGTGGGCGACGTGCTCCGCGACATGCCCGGCCGGCTCTCCGCCGACCTGCGCACGCTGCCCGACGATCTGCGGGTGGCCGCCCAGGAGGGCCGCGAGGCCGCGGGCCGCAAGTCGGCCGAGGTCGAGGACGACTACCGCCAAGCCCAGAGTGGTGTCAGGCAATGAATATCTCACGCGCAGCGTGAATATTCGGTGCCTGACACCGTGCCGCGGCCGATAGGCCGCGAGCCACCCACCAACCACGCCACTGCCCGGTATGCACGCGCAGCGTGAATGCCGGGCACAGACCGCAGCGCGTGAATATTGAGTGCCTGGCACCGGTTATTCACGAGCAAGCGCGCACGGCGTGAATGCCGCGCTCAGATGCTCAGTCGGTAAGCCGCGCGATCAACTCGCGGCGGTCGACCAGCCGCTTCGGCTCGCCGCCCAGGGCGAGCTCGTAGCCGGCCGAGCGCGGATAGAGCACCTTGTCGCCGGGTGAGACGCCCTGCACCTCGTCGCCGACGGCCACAACGACTCCCGAGACACACGCGGCGTCGGCGCTGGCGGGGATGATCAGGCCGCCCGTGGTCTCGGTCTCGTCCTCGACCGGCTCGATCAGGACGAACAGGTCGAGCGGCTCGATGGCGCCGGGACCGCCGCCACGGGCGTGCTCGAAGCGCTCCAGCGTGTCGTCGCCATGCATGGCCTCAGGATAGCCCCCGGTAGAATGGGCCCGCACATGCGCTCGCACGAGATCCGACGCCGCTTCGTCGACCACTTCACCGCCACGGGGCACGTCCAGCTCCCGAGCGGGTCGCTGGTGCCGCCGGCGTGGGACAAGAGCGTCCTGATCACCACCGCCGGGATGCAGCCCCTGAAGCGCTACTTCCTCGGCCTCGAGGATCCGCCGAGCCAGCGGCTCGTGACGGTGCAGAAGGTGTTCCGCACGGTGGACATCGACGAGGTCGGCCGCACCGCCCACCACCTGACGTTCTTCGAGATGCTCGGAAACTTCTCGATCGGCGACTACTTCAAGCGGTTCGCCGTCGAGCAGGCATGGACGCTCGTGACCTCGCCCGACGGCTTCGGCTTCGACCCCGACCGGCTGTGGGCCTCCGTCTACCGCGGCGACGAGAACGTCCCCGCCGACGAGGAGGCCGTCGCGCTCTGGCTCGAGGTGGGCGTGCCGCCCGAGCGGATCGTGCGGCTCGGCAGCGACAATTTCTGGCAGGCGGGACCGGTCGGCCCGTGCGGCCCCTGCTCGGAGCTGCACTACGACCGCGGCCCCGAGTTCGGCTGCGGCCGGCCCGAATGCGGGCCCGACTGCGAGTGCGACCGGTTCATCGAGTTCTGGAACCTCGTCTTCATGCAGTACAACATGCTCGACGACGGGTCGCTCGAGCCGCTGCCCCAGCCGAGCATCGACACGGGCGCGGGCCTCGAGCGGGTGACGATGCTGGCCGCGGGCGTCGACAGCGTGTACCTCACCGACGCCTTCGGCGATCTGATCGAGGTGATCGAGGGCTGGAGCGGCACCAAGTACGGCCGCACGCCCGAGGAGACGAAGGCGTTGAAGGTGCTTGCCGACCACGGCCGGGCCATGAGCTTTCTCGCCACCGACGGCATCGAGCCCTCCAACGAGGGCCGCGGCTATGTCCTTCGCCGCGTCATCCGCCGGGCAATCCAGCACGGCCGCCGGATCGGGCTCGCGGACGGCATCGTGACGCGCCTGCACGCCCGCGTGGTCGAGCTCCTGGGCGAGGCTCATCCGGAGCTGCGCGACCACCAGGAGCGGGTCGCCGCCGAGCTCCTCGCCGAGGAGGAGCGCTTCGTGCGCACGCTCGAGACCGGGGGCCGGCTGCTGGACGACGTGCTGGCCGGGTCGGCGGCCGAGATCACGGCCTGGGACGCCTTCCGCCTGCACGACACCTACGGCTTCCCGATCGAGCTGACCGTCGAGATCGCCGCCGAGCACGGCAAAACCGTCGACGAGGCGGGGTTCGCCGAGCTGATGGACGAGCAGCGCGACCGCGCCCGGGCCGCGGTCGGCACCCGCGTGGACACATCCGAGCTGCGCACCGATTTCATGAGCGAGTTCGTCGGCTTCGAGCGCCTCGACGTGACGACACAGGTCGGCGCCGCACATGACCGCGGCGACGGCTCGGCGCTCGTCAAGCTGCGCGAGTCGCCGTTCTACGCCCGCGGCGGCGGACAGGTTGCCGACCGCGGCTGGATCGAGACCGACTCGGCCCGGGCCGTTGTCGAGGACGTCGTTCGGGTCGACTCCGACCAGGTGGTCGTCGCCCGGCTCGAGCACGGTGAGCTCCACGCGGGCGAGCGGGTGCGCGCCCACGTCGACGCCGAGGCCCGGCGCCCGACGATGGCCAACCACACCGCCACGCACCTGTTGCAGGCCGCGCTGCGCCAGGTGCTCGGCGAGCACGTCGCCCAGGCGGGGTCATACGTCGGGCCCGACAAGCTCCGCTTCGATTTCCGTCACGACCGGCCGATGACCGCCGATGAGATCGCCCGGGTCGAGCAGATCGTGAACGACCACATCGTCGCCAACCAGCCTCTCCACATCTTCGTGACCACTCAGGATCACGCCCGCGAGCTGGGCGCGACCATGCTCTTCGGCGAGAAGTACGGCGAGCACGTGCGCGTGGTGGAGGTGGCGGACGTCTCACGCGAGCTGTGCGGCGGCACCCACGTGCGCTCGACCGCCGAGATCGGGGCGTTCGTGATCACCCGGGAGACGAGCTCTGCGCAGGGCGTGCGCCGGATCGAGGCGCTCACGTCGGCCGCAGCGCTCGAGCACCTGCGCCGGGAGGCTGCTGAGGCCGCGGAGTTGCGCGGGCGGGTGGGGGAGCTTGAGGCCGAGCTCAAGCGCGCGGGCAGGGCCGAGCCGGCGCCGACCTCTCCAAACGGCGCGGACACCGGGCTGATC
>DATCPV010000365.1:0-5046 GCA_036569885.1 Gaiellales bacterium
GCCCGGGGTCAAGGTGTACCCGTTCAAGACCATCGAGGCCGGCGCCGCAATCCACACGAACCTGATCTGGGAGTCGCGCGGGATCACAACGCTGTTCGGGCGTGACGGCGTGGGCGGACTGGTCAACGTCGACATCACGTCCGAGGTGGCCGCGCGGCTCGGTGTCGCGTACGGGACGACGCTGCCCCGCGGGGCGCGGGTGGTCTGCAGCCGCGACGCCCACCCGTCGTCGCGCATGGTCAAGCGCGCCATCATCGCCGGGCTCGTCTCGACGGGCGTCAACGTGGCCGACCTGCGTATCTCGCCGCCGACCGTGAACCGTCACGAGCTGAAGGTGGGGGAGCGGGCCGGCGGCCTGCACGTGCGCGTCTCGACCGACGATCCCGACGTCACCCAGGTGAGCTTCTTCGCGCCGCCGGGAATCCTCGTGGCTGGGGCAGACCTCAAGGCGATCGAGCAGACGTTCTCGCGGCAGGAGTTCCGGCGTGTGAGCCCTGGCGAGATCGGGGGCCTGATGTACCCCGCCCGGGCGACCGAGAGCTACGTCCAAGAGCTCCTGGGGTCGCTCGACCGGGACGCGATCCGCAGCCGCAGCTTCCGGATCGTGCTGAATTACGGCATGTCGGCGGCGTCGCTTGTGATCCCCTCGCTGATCGGCGAGCTGGGGGTCGAGATGGTCGCGCTGAACGCGTTCATCGACTCGGCGTCGGTGTCGCCGCACCTCGATACCGCCCGCGCGCTCGACGACACCACCGGCCTCGTGCATGGGGTGGGCGCCGACCTGGGTGTGCTGATCGACAACCCGGCCGAGCGGGTGTGGCTGGTGGACGAGCGCGGCAACCAGATCTCGCCCGAGACCGTGCTGCTCCTGTTCGTGCGCGAGCTGGCGGCGTCGAACGGGCGCGGCACGCTGCTCGTGCCGATCACCGAGTCGCGCATGGTCGAGGAGATGGCCGCGGGCCACGGCGTGGTCGTCGAGCGCACCAAGGCATCCCTGGGCGCGCTCCTCGCCGCTGCGGCGGCCGACGGCGTCGTCTTCGCGGGCGCCTCCGGCGGGGGATATGTGTTCCCGAGCTTCCTGCCGGCGTACGACGCCATCATGTCGCTCGGGAAGCTGCTCGAGCTGGTGGCGCACTCGGGCCGGACACTCTCCGAGCTGGTCGAGGGCCTGCCCCGCAGCACGCTCGTGCACGTCCGCGAGCCGTGCCCCTGGTCGGCGAAGGGGCTCGCGATGCGGCAGCTGATCGAGGCGGTCAAGGGCAAACAGGTCGACAACACCGACGGCATCAAGGTATTCGAGCCCGAGGGGTGGGTGCAGGTGCTCCCCGACCCCGACGAGCCGGTCTTCCACGTGTATGCCGAGGGAGCCTCGCTGGAGGACTCTCAAGCGCTCGAGGAGAAGTACCGGGCGATGCTCGACGGATTCGTCTCGGCGAACGTCTGAAACCGCGCCGCGGCCGAACCCTCAACCAGAGCTTGAGGAAATGCCGAAGCGTGGGTAGACTTCGCCCGGTCTAGAGAAACGGATAGGGATCATGCCAATGGATGTGCTGCCCGATTTCACCACCATCTCGGACGACGAGCTGAAGGCCCTCATCGAGCGCTTCGTGCGCGAGGAGGAGGAGGTGTCGTACCGGCGGCGTCTCCTGCACGGCAAGATCGACATCCTCCGGGCCGAGCTGGTCGACCGAGTCAAACGCCGCGAGACCGGCAGTCCCTCGACGCTGTCGGAGATCGATATCGACCGGCTGACGGACATCCTCGCCCACCGGGGGCCGCCGCCGGGCCTCGATGACGAGCCCGGCGCAGCGTCCAGCGGGTAGCGGTGGCGTACTGTCCTGAGTGCGGTCATCACAACCGCGAGGCGGCCCGCTTCTGCGGACGCTGTGGCGCGAGCCTGCTCGAGCCCGACGGCGGCGAGGTGACGCAGGCCTTCACGGCGTTCGCCGACGAGGAGGGCGATGCGGAGGCCGGCGACGAGCCGCCCGAGGGAGCGATGCTCGTGATCCGCATCGGCGGCGGCCGGGCGGGGGAGCAGTTCTTGCTCGCGTCCGACCATATGGCGATCGGGCGGGCCGAGAACGCCGACATCTTTCTGGACGACATCACCGTCTCGCGCGAGCACGCCGTGCTCGACCGGCGCACCGACGGGCTGCACCTGTCGGACTCGGGCAGCCTCAACGGCACCTACGTGAACCGGCAGCGGATCGAGAGCGTCCGCCTTGCTGACGGCGACGAGGTGCAGATCGGCAAGTACCGGCTCACGTACATCGAGCGGGGGCCCTGACGTGTCGGCAGAGGCCACCGAAGGCCGCGGCAGCTCGACCTCGAGGCTCACCATCGGCACGGTGTGCAAGTCGCTGCGCGACGAGTTTCCCGACATCTCGATCTCGAAGATCCGGTTCCTCGAGGACCAGCGGCTGATCACGCCCCGGCGCACGCCCGGCGGGTACCGCCTCTACGGCGAGGAGGATGTCGAGCAGCTACGCACGATCCTGCGCATGCAGCGCGACGAGTTCCTGCCGCTGCGGGTGATCCGGCAGGTGATCGCGCAGGGACGGTCGGCCGCGGGCACCGGCCGCCGGCCGCGGCTCGTGGGTGGGGTGGAGGACCGGCTGACGTTCGACCAGCTGCTCGGGGCGGCGGACTCCGACCCGGGCTTCGTCCGCGAGCTCGAGGAGTTCCAGCTCGTCGACCGGCACGCGGGCGAGGCGCACGCGACCTACACCCGCACCGACGTCGAGATCGTGATCATCTGCCAGCGGCTGGCCCGCTACGGCGTCAACGCGCGGCACCTGAAGGCATTCCGCTCGGCGGTGGAGCGGGAGGCGGGGCTGCTCGAGCAGATCATGGCCCCGGCCCTGCGGTCGCAGAACCCCGAGCGCCGCGAGGCGGGGCTGCAGGAGCTGGAGGCGCTGGCCGAGCTGACAAGCCAGCTCGCCCACCTGCTCCTCGTGCGCGACCTGCGCGACGTCGCGCGGTAGTCGCCGGCCAGCAGAACTACTCCGACTCGTACTGAACGAGCGAGTGGACGTCGTAGCCGTACAGCTTGTCGCGGCCGTTGAGGAAGGCCAGCTCGACCACGAAGGCGAGCCCGACGACGTTGGCGCCCAGCTGTTCCACGAGGTCGATCTTGGCCCGGGCGGTGCCGCCGGTGGCCAGGAGGTCGTCGTGGATGAGCACACGGGCGCCGCGCTTGAGCGCATCCACGTGCATCTCGAGCGCGTCGAAGCCGTACTCGAGCGCGTACTTGGCTCCAACCGTCAGGAACGGCAGCTTGCCCGGCTTGCGGGCGGCGACGAACCCGCACCCGAGCCGGTAGGCCATCGCCGCACCCAGGATGAACCCGCGCGCCTCGGCGCCGACGACGATGTCGACCTCGCGCGGCTCGGCCCACGCCGCGAGGTCGTCCACCGCCTGGTGCAGCGCCGTGGCGTCCGCCAGGAGCGGCATGATGTCCTTGAACACGATTCCCGGCTTCGGGAAGTTGGGGATATCGCGGATATACGTGCGCAGATCGATGCGTGTCACCGGCGCGGCGATGCTAACACGCAGGGCCGGACCGGTCGATATACCCGGGAGAACCATGTACGACGTGTTGCGAGCCAGCTACCGGTTTCACTGTCCTCGCCGTCCGGACGGCGACCTGACCCGCGTGCCCCTGTCGTCGTTCCGGCGGCTCGAGCGCCTTCCCGGCGCCGTCCATCCGGCCGTCTATCGCGTCACCTACGACTGCCCGTGCGGAGAACAGCACCTCGGGCTCGTGTCGCATGACGACCTCGATTACGGCCCCCTGAGCACTGTTGAGGTCGAGTTCCGCAACCTGCTGACCGGCCGCACGGAGCCTGTGGGCGACGAGCTGGCCGAGCTCGCCCGCTGCGAGGTGCAGCGCGGCAACTGGCCGTGGCGGCTGTACTGCTCGCCCGAGGCGCGCATGCGGCCGGTGTGGCCGTCCACCCTGGCCATGGTCGCCCCCGCCGACAGCGGCCGCGACGGCGTGCTCGGTGTGGCGATGAGCTGTCCCGGCTGCGGCGAGGTGTCGCTGAACCTGGTGAGCGGCGCCCACCTCGATGTGCCCTTCTACCACGACAAGGTCGTCCGCTACGTCCACCGCCCCTTCGGCGACGGCCGCGACCTGACGGTCGAGCGGTTCCATCACCAGCTGCACTCAGCCCGCTTCGACAGCGAGCGCGCCGACCTCAGCTAGCCACCCGCTCGCCCTCGCGCACCTGCTCGGCGCAGATGACCCGGTTTCGGCCGCGGCGCTTCGCCTCGTACAGCGCCCGGTCGGCCTGCTCGAACAGCTCCTCGGCGTCGCGGGCGTCGACCGGGAAGGTGGCGGTTCCGGCCGAGACGGTGACGATGTCGGGCACGTGGTGGCGGTCGAGATCCGCGGTCGAGATCTCGGCGATTGCCTGGCGCACACGCTCGGCCACGATCACCGCGTCGGTGCTGCGCCCGGGGACGAGCAGCGCGAACTCCTCGCCGCCGAAGCGGGCGGCGATGTCGGCGTCGCGCTTCTCGCGCGCGAGCGTGTGGCCGACCGCCGCCAGCAGCCGGTTTCCGGCCCCGTGACCGTGACTGTCGTTGTAGGCCTTGAAGCGGTCGAGGTCGATCATGACCAGCGTGACGCAGCCGCCGTAGCGGCGCACGCGCGCCAGCTCGCTGCGCAGCACCTCCGAGAAGTAGTCGTAGTTGCGCAGGCCGGTCAGGCGGTCGGTGAACGACCGCGCGCGCAGCGTCCGCCGGGCGATGCGGTGGCGGTGCTCGAGCTCGGCCGCGACCAGTGCCGTGACGACGATTGCGGCGCGCACGGGACCCGGGACGGGTGTGAAGGCGGCCACCACGGCCACGAGGACGCCGCCCGCTCGACCCTGCGCCGAAGCGGTCAGCGCAGCGAGCGCGAGCGCGCCCGGCCGGAGCGGGGGAGGCAGGAGCCACGCCGCGGCGGCCAGCGCAACCGCGCCGAGCGCCGCGAGCTGACGGACATCGCCGGCTCGTCCCCGCATGGCGGGACCCTATTCGTGCCGGCGGACGGTGCTAGCG
>DATCPV010000366.1:0-5159 GCA_036569885.1 Gaiellales bacterium
GGTGGAGCCGGCCGCGATGCCCGACCCGGCGCTCTGGCGGGCGGTGCGGCGCCTGCCCGAAAAGCAGCGTGCCGCCGTCGCGCTGCGCTTCGCGGCCGACCTTGACTATGCCGCAATCGGCGATGTGATCGACTGCTCGGAGGCGGCTGCGCGCCAGAACGTGCGCGTCGGCCTTGCGGGCGTCCGAAGGGAGTGGAGCTCATGAACACCACCGAACTGGCCCGCAGGGCCGCCGAGGAAGGACTGCTGGACGTCGCCTACACCACCGTCGACGCCCCGTTCGGCCGGATGCTGGTCGCCGTCACCCCGCAGGGGCTCGTGCGCACGGCGTTCGAGACAGAGCGTGCCGACGATGTGCTCGAGGAGCTGGCGAACCGCATCTCGCCGCGGGTGCTCGAGGCCCCGGCCCGCCTGGACGGCGTTCGCCGCCAGCTCGACGAGTACTTCGACGGCCGCCGCACCGACTTCGAGACCGCGATCGACTGGCGGCTCTCGAACGGGTTCCTGCTGCGCGCCCGGGAGGCATGCCTGGCCATCCCCTACGGCGAGGTGCGCACCTACTCCGAGCTGGCGGTCGCCGCCGGCAGCCCGCACGCGGTGCGCGCCGCCGGCAACGCCATGGCCCGAAACCCGATCCCGATCGTCGTGCCCTGCCACCGCGTGCTGCGCACGGGCGGGGGCCTTGGCGGCTACGGCGGCGGGCTCGAGTGCAAGCGCTGGCTGCTCGACCTCGAGTCGGGCACCCTGCGGCTCTGAGCCACCCGCGTCAGAGCTCGATGGCGAGGCCGTCGTGGGCGATCCCGAATCCCTCCGGCAGCTCCGCCTCGAGCTCGGCGTGGGTGCCGGTGCGGTGGCCGATGTGCGTGAACAGCACCCGCCCCGCCCGCAGCTTGGGCGCGGCGGTGACCATCTCGGACATCGGGATGTGTCCGCGCACCGGCCGCGTCCGGGTCGAGCCGTCGAGCATGGCCAGGTCGGCCCCGCGGGCGAGCTTGGAGCCCGGCGGCTCGGCCAGGTCGGGCATGTAGGCGAGCGTGTGCCCGCCCGCGTCGCCGAAGCGCAGGCCCATCGTGCGCGTGGTGCTGCTGTGGTCGACGTCGAACGCCTGCACGCGCAGCCCATCGCCGAGCTCGGCCGGCACTCCCGGAGTCAGGTGCATGACGCGGAAGTCGAGCCGGGGGAAGATCGTGCGCACGCCGCGCTCGCACTCCTTGGTGCAGTGGAGCGGGATCCGGCCGAGCTTTGCGAGCGCGTGCAGGCCGAGGACGTGGTCGTGGTGGTCGTGGGTCAGGACGATCTGCTCGGGCACCGCCGCGGCCCGGATCAGCTGCGCGTAGGCGTCGGGCCCGGCATCGACCAGGATGCGGCGGTCGAGCAGGAGCGAGGAGCGCAGCCGCTGGTCGCGCGGGTCGGGCGAGGTGCACTGGGGGCAGTCGCACCCGAGCCGGGGGATCGGCCAGCCGGCCGACGAGCCCAGCACCTCGATGTTCACGGTTCGACCGAAGCGTCCAGGTAGCGCGGCTCGGCGAACACCCGCCTCACCATTGGCTCAAACGTGGCCACGGGCAGCGACTCGTAGGCCGGGTCGAAGCAGTTCTGGTCGTACAGCTCGCAGAACTCGGCGCAGGCGTCGAACCAGGGATGGTCGCGGTAGCGGTCACGCGCGTTGCGGTCGCCGCCGGAATGGTGGGCGTAGTAGTACATCTGGAACAGGCCGTGGTGCTTGACGATCCAGCAGATCTTGGGCGCGATGTAGGGCCGCAGCACGGCCCCGACCATCTCGCCGTGGGTGTAGGGCGCGAGCTCGTCGCCGATGTCGTGCAGGAGCGCGGCCACCACGTATTCCTCGCTGCGGCCGTCGCGGTGCGCGCGGCTGGCCGACTGCAGCGAGTGCTCGTAGCGGGACACCTTGTAGCCGGCAAGGGACGCCTTCAGCCCGTCCAGCGCGCCCAGCAGCCGGTCGGGCAGCCCAGCCATGAACGGCTCCTCGTACCTCGCGAGGAGCGCATAGTCCTCGGCTGTCCCGTCCGCCATCCGTGTGAACTCAACCGTCTCCACCGATCCTCCTCGTCGCCTGCCCGCGAATCGTACGCGGAGGCGCCGGTTGTTGGGCGACTGTCCCCGGTTGATGGGGACAGTCCCCGCTTTACGGGTTGGAGCGCCCACCCACCTCCACCCGCAACAGAAGCGTCACAACGCCCACACCCGCCACGACCGGGGACTGTCCCCGGTTTGCCCTCGGTCGCGGCACGGCTGCGGGGCACTAGATTTCAACGGTGGCTCCGGATCCGCTCAGCACGTTCACTCCCGCGGTCGCCGCCTGGTTTCGGCGCTCGTTCGCCGAGCCCACCAAGGCGCAGCGGCTCGGGTGGCCGCCGATCGCCGCCGGCCGCCACACGCTGGTCCTCGCGCCGACGGGTTCCGGCAAGACGCTGGCCGCGTTCCTGGGGGCGATCGACGGCCTCGTCCGCGACCCCGAGCCCCGTGGCACCCGCGTGGTCTACGTCTCGCCGCTCAAGGCGCTCAACCACGACATCGAAAAAAACCTGCGCGCGCCGCTCGCGGGCATCGAGCTGCCCCGCCCGATCACGGTCGCCGTTCGCAGCGGCGATACGCCCCAGAGCGAGCGCACCGCCATGCGCCGGCATCCGCCCGACATCCTGATCACGACGCCCGAGTCGCTCTACCTGATCCTGACCTCTGCTGCCCGCGAGATGGTCGCCTCGGCCGAGACCGTGATCGTGGACGAGATCCACGCGATGGCCGCCACCAAGCGCGGCACCCACCTCGCCCTGTCGCTCGAGCGGCTCGATCACCTCGCCGGCCATCCCGTGCAGCGGGTCGGCCTCTCGGCGACGCAGCGGCCGCTCGAGGAGGTGGCTCGGTTCCTGGGCGGATGCGACCGCGAGGTCGAGATCGTCGACGCCGGCGACCGCAAGCCGCTCGACCTCGAGGTGATCGTCCCGGTCGAGGACATGCGCGAGGTGGGCGGCGCGGCGGATGTCGAGGGCGAGCCGCGCCAGTCGATCTGGCCCGCGCTCTACCCGCGCCTGCTCGAGCTCGTGCAGGGGCACCGCTCGACGCTGGTCTTCGTGAACAGCCGCCGCTCGGCCGAGCGCGTCGCTCACCGCCTGAACGAGCTGGCCGAGGCCGACATCGCCCGCGCCCACCACGGCTCGATCGCCCGCGAGCAACGGCTCGAGATCGAGGACATGCTGAAGTCGGGCCGCCTGCCCGCACTGGTCGCCACGTCGTCGCTCGAGCTCGGCATCGACATGGGCGCGATCGACCTCGTCGTGCAGGTGGAGTCGCCCAAGTCGGTCGCCGCCGGGCTGCAGCGCGTGGGCCGGGCGGGCCACCAGGTGGACACGCCGTCGGTCGGCCGGTTCATCCCCAAGTACCGCGGCGACCTCCTCGAGACCGCGGTGGTCGTCGACCGCATGCGCCGGGGCGAGATCGAGCACACCCGCGTGCCCCGCCAGCCGCTTGACGTGCTCGCCCAGCAGCTCGTCGCGGCGACCGCGCTCGACGACTGGACGGTGGATGACCTGTACGCGCTCGTGGTGCGCGCCCACCCCTACCGCGAGCTCAGCCGCGCCCAGTTCGAGGGTGTGCTCGACATGCTGGCGGGCCGGTATCCGTCGGACGACTTCGCCGAGCTGCGGCCGCGGGTCGTGTGGGATCGCACCGCGGGCGTGGTGCGCGCGCGTCCCGACGGCCGCCGCCTGGCCGTCACCAACGGCGGCACGATCCCCGACCGCGGCCTCTACGGCGTGTTCCTGGCCGACTCCGGCGCTCGCGTCGGCGAGCTCGACGAGGAGATGGTGTACGAGGCCCGCCAGGGCGAGGTGTTCCAGCTGGGGGCGTCGTCGTGGCGGATCGAGCAGATCACGCGCGACCGGGTGCTGGTGTCGCCCGCGCCGGGAGTGCCGGGGCGGATGCCGTTCTGGAAGGGCGACGGAGTCGGCCGCCCCTACGAGCTCGGGCGGGCCGTGGGCGAGGCCGCCCGCACCCGCCGCTTCAGCGACCTTGATCACCGCGCCGCCCGCAACCTCCACGCCTACCTCGACGACCAGGAGGCCGCGACCGGCGTGATCCCCTCGGATCGCACGATCGTCGTCGAGCGGTTCCGGGACGAGATCGGCGACTGGCGCGTGTGCGTACTCTCGCCCTTCGGCGGCCGCGTCCACGCACCGTGGGCACTCGCGCTCGAGCAGCGCATGAGCCGGGTGATGGGCATTGAGGTCGAGGCGATGTGGGCCGACGACGGTATCGCGATCCGACTGCCCGACTCCGACACGCCGCCGCCGGTCGACCTGATCGCGATCGAGCCCGGCGACCTCGACGACCTGCTGCTCGAGCGAGTGTCGCAGAGCCCCCTGTTCGCGGCCCGCTTCCGTGAGAACGCCGCCCGCGCGCTCCTGCTCCCGCGCCGCCGCCCGGGCCGGCGCACGCCGCTCTGGCAGCAGCGGCTGAAGGCGCACGACCTGCAGCAGGTGGCGGTCAAGTTCGGGTCGTTCCCGATCCTGCTCGAGACCTACCGCGAGGTGCTCTCCGACGTGTTCGAGGTGCCCGCGCTGAAGGCGCTGCTCGAGGCCATCGGCCGCGGCCAGGTGCGGATGGTCGAGGTCGAGTCGGCGCAGCCGTCGCCGTTCGCCTCGGCGCTCCTGTTCGACTACATCGCCACCTACATGTACGAGGGCGACGCCCCGGCCGCCGAGCGCAGGGCACAGGCGCTGCAGCTCGACCGCGCCCTCCTGGCCGAGCTCCTGCGGGCCGACGACCTGCGCGAGCTGCTCGACGGCGAGGCGATCGACCAGGTCGAACAGGAGCTGCAGGGCGAGGGCCGCGCGCCGACGCTCGACCAGGCGCACGACCAGCTACGGCGCCTCGGGGACCTGTCGGCGGCCGAGGCGGAGGCGCGCGGCATCGCCGGCCACATCGCCGACCTCGTCTCGCAACGACGGGCCGTCGCGGTGCGGGTCGCGGGCGAGGAGCGGTTTATCGCGGCCGACGACGCCGGCCTGTACCGCGACGGCCTCGGCGTCGTGCCTCCTCCCGGGCTGCCCGCGGCCTACCTCGAGCCGGCCCCCGATGCGCTCCAGCGGCTGGTTCTGCGCTATGCCCGTACCCACGGGCCGTTTGCCGCCGACGATCTC
>DATCPV010000367.1:0-4084 GCA_036569885.1 Gaiellales bacterium
GCCTCGAAGTCTACGTCCCTACACTCCCGCCGATGGCGCGTACCCTGCAACGGCTGGGTCGGGAGCCGCTGGTGTCCGACGGCGGCATGGGCTCGCTCCTGCAGACGGCGGTCGTGCGCGCCCGCTGCTCGGAGGAGGCCAACCTGATCGCACCCGAGCAGGTGGTGGCGCTGCACGTGGCGTTCATCCGCGCCGGGGCCGACGTGATCCAGACCAACACCTACGGCGCGAACCCGGTCAAGCTGGGAGCCCACAAGCTCGACGACCGGTTCGAGGACGTCAACCAGGCCGGGGTGAAGCTGGCCCGCGAGGCGCGCGAGGTGGCTGGGCGCGACGTGCTCGTGGCGGGATCGATCGGGCCACTCGGGGTGGCGGCGGGCGAGCTTGCGCCCGCGGCGATGGCCGATGCGTTCGCAGCCCAGGCGGCCGCGCTCGAGGGCCGCGGGGTCGATCTGTTCGCGCTCGAGACGTTCACTGCGCTCGAGGAGCTTCTGACCGCGGTGCGGGCCGTGCGCTCGGTCACCGACCTGCCCCTGATCGTCCAGGTGACCGTGGGCGACGACGCCGAGACGGTGGCCGGGCTCGCGGCCCGCACCGTGCCCGCGGCGGTGGCGGAGTTCGCCCCGACCGCGGTGGGCGTCAACTGCAGCCTCGGCCCGCAGACCGTGCTGCAGGGGCTCGAGCAGATGCGCGCCGCCACCGACCTGCCGCTGGCGGCCAAGGCGAACGCCGGCCTGCCCAACGTCTCGACCGGGCGTGTCGTCTACCCGAACGCGAGTCCCGAATATTTCGGCGAGTACGCAGCCCATGCCCTGGCGCTCGGTGCGGTGCTCATCGGCGGCTGCTGCGGCACGACGCCGGAGCACGTCGCGGCCATCAGGCGCGCGGTCAGCGAGCGCCGCCCGCCCGCGGTCGCGCTGCAGCTGGTCGAGCGCGAGCTGCCGATCCGGGCCGAGGCGGAGACCGTCGAGACCCTGCTCGAGGCCAAGCTCCGCAGGGGCGAGTTCGTCGTCTCGGTCGAGCTCGACCCGCCCAAGGGTGGCAACGTCGAGCGCATGATCGCCTCGGCGCGCAGCCTGGCTGCCTCCGGCCGCGTCCACCTCTTCGACGTGAACGACAACCCGCTCGCCCGTGCGCGCATGAACGCGCTGATCGCATCGGCGCTGATCGAGCAGCAGGTCGGCGTCGAGACCATCCCGCACGTGACTCCGCGCGATGCCAGCGTGCGCGGCATCGAGTCGATGCTGCTCGGGGCCCACGCGGTGGGTATCCGCAACGTGCTGGCGGTCACCGGCGATCCGCCCCCCTCGGGCGACCCGCACGGCTCGCAGGCGGTCTACGAAGTGGACGCGATCGGCCTCACCCGGCTCATCGCGGCTCTCAACTCGGGCGTCGACTATGCCGGCAAGGCCATCGACGACGCCACCAGCTTCCACGTCGGTGTCGCGGTCAACCCGGTCGCCGACGACCCCGGCTGGGAGCTCGACCGGTTCCAGCAGAAGATCGAGGCCGGCGCCCGATTCGCCATGACTCAGGTGCTGTTCGACACCGGGCAGCTCGAGCGGTTCCTCGACCGGCTCGACGGCCGTCCACCGGTGCCGCTCCTGGTCGGCGTGTGGCCGGTGCGAAGCCACGCGCTCGCGCTGCGGCTCCACAACGAGGTGCCCGGCATCAGCGTGCCCGCCGCGATCCTCGACCGGCTCGAGCGGGCCGGTGCGAACGCCCCCCGGGAGGGGCTCGCGGTGGCCCGCGACCTGCTCGACGCCGTTCGCGAGCTGGCCGCCGGGGCATACCTGGTGCCGCCGTTCAAGGAGCCTGAGGCGGTTCTCGAACTGCTCGCGTAGGCCCGTCCGGCTGCGCGTCGGCCAGCCAGGCGGGGTGGTGGTGCGCGGCCCACTCGGCGTCCACACGTCCGGTGGTGATGCCACGCAGGGCGTGGCGGGTGCCGGGGTTGAGCACCGCCATGTACAGGTGCCCGCAGACGAGCACGATGATCGCGACTCCGGCCACGTTGTGGACGGCACCGTCGATGTTCGAGTTCGAGACGAGGCCGTGGAGGCGCGCCCACCAGTAGATCCCCGACGCCGTGGAGGCGCAGAGCAGCGTCGCGATCAGGATCGCATTCAGCTTCTGGCCGGCGTTGAACCGGCCGACCGGCGGCGGATCGACGTCGCCGCCGAGGAGGCGTCGCGGTGCCCAGCCGAGCCAGCGGCGATCGTCCCGCTCGATCCGCGAGAGCTGACCTCCCGCGCGCGAGAGGGCGGCCGGGTCGCCGACGATCGCGATCACGAAGATGCCGGCGGCGAGCACGAACACGCTGGCGACATGCACGGGAAACGCCACCCCGTGCCACATGTTCACGCCCAGCGCGATCCCGGTCGCGATCATCGCCAGCACGGCCGCCGCCAGCGCCCAGTGCACCGCGATCTCGGAGCGGGTGAACCGTCGCACCCGGTGGGTGTGTGCCTGCGCCGGCATGGCGCCAGGCTAGGGCGGCCGTGTGAGAGCCGTCTGAGGGCCGCTCAGCTGTCGAGCTGCTCCACGGCGCAGTCCTGCGCACGTTTGTCGTCGCGGAAGCGCAACAGCCGTGCGCCGTGGCGGATGCGGTGGCCGCTCTTGTGGTCGAAGCTGACCTCGACGACCAGGTCGGGCCGGAGCCCGCGCCATTCGCGGTCACGGTCGGCGCTCCACCGGTTCGGCTCCGAGGCGCCGTGCTCGCCGGTCTCGTGCGGCTGGACGACGCCCACGAGCTCGCGCGCCTTGGCGGCCGTGAACCCCGAGGTGTGCCCGACCACGTGCAGCTCTCCCGCGGGGTCGTAGAGGCCCAGGATCAGCGAGCCGACCGTTCCCTCGGCCTTGCCGGGCCTCCAGCCGACGACGGCGCAGTCCATCGTGCGCACCCGCTTGATCTTGACCATGCCGGTGCGCTCGCCAGGCAGATACGGGGCGTCGGCGCGCTTGGCGATCACGCCCTCGGCGCTGTGCAGCCAGGGCCTCGCCTCGGCGACGTTCGCGGTCGAGGGGATGAGCTCGACGGGCGCGGAGACGACCGTCTCCAGCGCCGACCGCCGCTCGGTCAGCGGCGCCCCGAGGAGCGATTCGTCGTCGCGTGCGAGCAGGTCGAAGGCGACGAACGTCGCCGGCTGCTCGGCTGCGAGCCGCTCGATCCGTGAGGCGGCGGGGTGGATCCGGCCCTGCAGCGCCTCGAAGTCCTCTCCGCCCTCCGGCGCGCGGATGACGATCTCACCGTCGAGCACGAGCCGGGCGGCCGGGAAGCGCAGCTCGGGGAAGTACCGGCCGAGCGGCTTGCCGTTTCGCGACTGCACGTGAATATCGTCGCCGTCGACGAAGACGACCGCCCGGAAGCCGTCGAGCTTCGGCTCGTACAGCCAGCCGTCACCCTCGGGCAGCTCGGCTGCCGATCGCGCGAGCTGGGGGAGCAGGGGTGGCTGGAGGGGAAGCGTCACGCGGGCAGTTTACGACGCGCCATGCGGGAGCCGCGCTCAAGGCTCGCCCGGAGGGTGCCGATGGTGCCAGGGCGTCGTCAACCCCGGCGGCGGACGGCTTGGGAGTTGGCAGGGTCGTGAGGTTTGGGATTCGCGACACCGCCAGGCGGATGGTCGCCGAGGCGACGCGCGGCGCGAGGCCCCTTGCCGCGCTCCTGCTTGACCTCGATCACTTCAAGAACATCAACGACACGTACGGCCACGGCCCGGGTGACGAAGTCCTCACGGCGGTCGGCGAGGCTCTCCGGTCGACCGTCCGGGAGAGCGACTTCGCTGGCCGCTATGGCGGCGAGGAGTTCCTGATCCTTCTCCCCGATACCGATCTCGCGTCCGGCCTCGCCGTCGCCGAAAAACTCCGGGCCGCAGTCGGACTGATCGGAGTCGCCGGGGTTGACCGGCCGATAACCACCAGCGTCGGAGTCGCCACGTTGCCAGGTCATGGCCACGACACCCCGACTCTGCTCCGCTCCGCTGATCGAGCCCTCTATCGCGCAAAGGCAAACGGACGCAACCGGGTCGAAACCCTCCACCCCGAAACCCCAACCGCAGCGCCGTTTGAAGCGTCGGCGGCGTAGACA
>DATCPV010000368.1:0-2317 GCA_036569885.1 Gaiellales bacterium
GGCGCGCACCATCTCGCGGACGAAGGCGGCCAGGCCGTCAAGGGAATCCTCGGCCGCCGCCAGCCGGTCGATCGCCGGAAAGGCCTCCGGGCCGGCGTGCTCGGCGATGGCCACGAGCACCTCGTCGTGGCCGGCCACTCCCCGCCCGCGCAGGCGACCCTCGAGGTAGTCGACGCGGCGGCGCAGGACGCCCGAGAACGGGCTGCGCAGGTATGCGAAGAGCTCGGGCCGCTCGCCGGCGAGCGAGGCGAAGCGGAGCGCCCCGATGAGCGCGACGCCGAACGCGGTGCGGGGCAGTGGGACGCGTGCATCCATCGAGACGGGCACGTTCACGGCCGCGAAGGCCGCCTCCAGGACGGCGCGCTGGCCGCCCACCGAGGGGACGATGATGCCGATCTCGTGCAGCGCCAGTCCGCCGCGCGCAAGGCCGGCCACCTCGGCGGCCACCTGTTCGGCGACGCCGCGCCGGCCGCACGCCTCGAGCAGCACGACCGCGCCGTCGGCGTCCGGAGCGGGCGGCGGCGGCCGGTCCGAGAAGAGCGTCCGCCCCAGGTGCGTGAGCGCCGGCGCGTGGTGGTGGTCAGCCGGAGGCAGCTCCAAGAGCGTCGCCGCCGGCGACAGCGCCTCCACCAGCGGCCGTACGGCGGCATAGGCGGGCCGGTCGACCTCGTACGGCAGGGACACGGTCACCTCGCAACGGGCGGCGAGGGCGCGGAGCGCCCGCACCTGGGCGCGGGTCATGTCCTCGAATCCGTAGGCGAGCACGGGCCGGGCGTCCCAGGCGTCCAGCCGCCCCTCGAGCAGGCCCGCGGCGATCGCCCGCCGCCCCGGGCGGTCGTGCCTGCCGAGGCCATCGACCGCGGCCCGGTAGGCCGCCACGAGCGCAGTCAGCTCCTGCGCCCGGGCGGATGCGGCGGCCGGCTCCGGCTCGGCCATCGCCGCCGAGAGTTCATCGGCGAGCGCCCCGATCGCGTCGGCAAAACCCGAGAAGCGGGCTGAGGCCTGCAGCGCATGCAACGGCGTCTCGGCGACGACGGCCGTGAGCAGCAGCCGCCGCTGCACCTCACCGATGACCGGCCGCAGCTCGCGACAGCGCCCCAGCACCTCCTCGAACAGGTCGTCGAACGTGCCGATCCGTCCGCCCGCCAGGACGCCCCGGCGGCCCACCAGCTCGCGCTCGACCGTCTCGATATCGAGCCGGTTGGGCACGATCAGGAACGGATCGAGATCGGCGTCCGCCGCCTCCAGGAACCGATCGAGCAGAAGGGCGATCTTGCCGCAGTTGGCCGGACCGAGGACGAGCTGCAGCGGCATCGCTGGATTCTATGCACCGGCCCTGGAGCACCCGGCGGGGAGGCTCTATCCTTCCCGGGCGATGCTGGACACGCCCGCGAGCACGACGATGTTCCGCGCCGCCCGCGACCTCCTGCTTGAGCGACGGGAGGACTATGCGGCGGCCTACCGCGAATTCCGCTGGCCGGATCTGGACGAGTTCAACTGGGCGCTTGACTGGTTCGACGTGATCGCCGCAGGCAACCCCCGCACCGGCCTGCGGGTGGTCGGGGACGACGGGAGCGACCGGCAGCTCTCATTCGCGGAGCTCTCCGCTCGCTCGGGGCAGCTGGCGAACTGGCTGCGCGGCCACGGCGTCGCCCGCGGCGACCGGCTGATCCTGATGCTCGGAAACCAGGTCGAGCTGTGGGAGACCATCCTCGCGGCGATGAAGCTCGGGGCGGTGATCATTCCCGCGACCACGCTGCTCGGCCCCGAAGACCTCGTCGACCGGGTCGAGCGCGGGGGCGCCCGCCATGTCGTCACGACCGCTGCCGACGCGGGCAAGTTCGCGCACGTTCCCGGCGGCTACACCCGGATCGCCGTCGGCGAGTCCACGGCGGGATGGCTCGACTACGCCGACGCCGACCGCGAGCCGGCCGCGTTCACGCCGGACGGGCCGACGCGCGCAAGCGATCCGCTGCTGCTCTACTTCACGTCCGGCACGACCGCCCAGCCTAAGCTGGTCGAGCACTCGCACGCGTCCTATCCGGTCGGCCACCTGTCGACCATGTACTGGATCGGTATCCGACCCGGCGACGTGCACCTGAACGTCTCCTCGCCGGGGTGGGCGAAGCACGCATGGAGCAACGTGTTCGCGCCCTGGAACGCCGAGGCGACGGTCATGATCGCGAACTCCGCCCGCTTCAGCGCCCCCGGCCTGCTCGACCAGATGGTGCGCTGCAACGTGACGACATTCTGTGCTCCGCCGACGGTGTGGCGGATGCTGATCCAGGAGGATTTGACGAAGTGGAGCGTGCCGGCG
>DATCPV010000369.1:0-11931 GCA_036569885.1 Gaiellales bacterium
GCTGTGGACTACGTCAAGGACCACCGCCTGGTCGAGCATGCGATCGAGACGGTCGCCGATCTCGAGACGTACATGCGCACCCAGGTGCCCGACGAGGAACCGCACCGGGTCGAGGTCACGAGCGTCGACGACGAGGTGCTGCACGTGCGCATCATCGAGAAGACGACCGGTGCCGCCCTTGCAGCGGAGATCCCGGTCGCGCTCTTCCGCAGCCACGGCTACCGCAGCCTCAAGGCCACGCATGCGCGGCTGGTCGAGCTCACGGGCCCGCCGCCCTTCAGCGTCAAGATGGGCAAGCTCGCCGAGACCGTGCACACGTTCGAGGCGCTCCGCCCGGTGATCCTGGACATGGCCAAGGAGGGCCTCAACCTGCAGCGGTTCAAGGGCCTCGGCGAGATGAACCCGATCCAGCTGTGGGAGACCACGATGAATCCCGAGAACCGGGTGCTGAAGAAGGTGTCGGTCGACGATGCCGCGGCGGCCGACGCGATGTTCACGATGCTTATGGGCGACCGGGTCGAGCCCCGGCGCGATTTCATCGAGCGCAATGCCCGCGACGTGAAGTTCCTCGATATTTAGATGGTCCGTGTGACGAATGGCGATTGACACTCTCGGCGGCGGCCGGATCGAACCGCAGGATCTCGCGGAGGAGATGCGCACGAGCTACCTCGATTACGCGATGAGCGTGATCGTGAGCCGCGCCCTCCCCGATGTCCGTGACGGCCTGAAGCCCGTGCACCGGCGCGTGCTGCACTCGATGAACGAGGCCGGCCTGCAGCCCGGCAGGCCGTACTCCAAGTGCTCGCGCGTCGTCGGGGACGTGCTCGGCAAATACCACCCGCACGGCGACACGGCCGCCTATGACGCCCTGGTGCGGATGGCGCAGTGGTTCTCGCTGCGCTACCCGCTGGTCGACGGGCAGGGCAACTTCGGCAATCAGGACGGCTACGGCGCGGCCGCAATGCGCTACACGGAGTGCCGGCTGAGCCGGCTCGCGGTCGAACTCCTGCGCGACATCGACGCCGACACCGTCGACTTCGTGCCCAACTATGACGGCCGCCAGCGCCAGCCGACCGTGCTGCCGGCGCGCTTCCCCAATCTGCTCGTGAACGGCTCGTCCGGCATCGCGGTCGGCATGGCCACCAACATCCCGCCGCACAACCTGGGCGAGACGATCAACGCGTGCATCGCGCTCATCGACAACCCCGACGCCGGGGTCGACGAGCTGATGACCCACATCAAGGGGCCCGACTTTCCGACCGGGGCGACCATCATGGGCATGGCCGGCATCCGGGAGGCCTACGAGACCGGCCGCGGGCGGGTCGTCATGCGGGCGCGGATGCACACCGAGGAGCTGAAGGGCGGCCGGACGGCGCTGATCGTCACCGAAGTGCCCTATCAGGTCAAGCGCGACGGCGACGAGGGCCTGGTCAAGAAGATCGCCGACCTGGTGAACGACAAGGTGATCCCCGAGATCGCCGACGTCAACAACCACTCCGACCGCGGCGGCACCCGGCTCACGATCGAGCTCAAGCGCGACGCCATCCCCAAGGTCGTGCTGAACAAGCTCTTCAAGCACACGCCGCTTCAGAGCACGTTCGGCGTCAACATGGTCGCGCTGGTCGACGGCATCCCGCGCACCCTTTCGCTGCGGCAGGTGCTCGTGCACTACATCGGCCACCAGAAAGAGGTCATCACCCGGCGCACGAAGTTCGAGCTCGACCGCGCCGAGCGCCGAGCGCACGTGCTCGAGGGCTACCTGATCGCGCTGGACAACCTCGACGCGGTCATCGCCCTGATCCGGGCGGCCGACGACGCCGACATCGCCCGCGCGGGCCTGATGGAGCAGTTTGGCCTGACCGAGATCCAGGCCCAGGCGATCCTGGACATGCGCCTGCGGGCGCTCACGGGCCTCGAGCGCAAGCGGGTCACCGACGAGCATGCCGACCTGCTCGAGCGCATCGCCGAGCTGCACGCGATCCTGTCCGACGAGGCCCGGCTGATGGCGCTCATTCGCGAGGAGCTCGAGGAGATCCGCGACCAGTTCGGCGACGAGCGCCGCACCGAGATCGTGCCGGCCGAGGGCGAGATCGACCTCGAGCAGCTGATCGCCGAGGAGGACATGGTCATCTCGATCACGCGCTCCGGCTACATCAAGCGGTTGGCGCTCTCCGCCTACCGCGTTCAGGGTCGCGGCGGGATCGGCGTGATGGGCATGGACACCAAAGAGGACGACTACATCGAGCACCTGTTCGTCGCCTCGACGCACGACTACCTGCTGTTCTTCACCACCGTCGGCAAGGTGTACCGGATCAAGGTGCACGAGCTGCCGACGGGCAACCGGCAGTCGAAGGGCCGCGCACTCGTGAACGTGCTGCCGCTGCGGCAGGACGAGAAGGTGCGGGCCGTGATCGACACACGTGACTACGGCGAGGGCAAGTATCTGCTGTTTGCGACTCGCAACGGCATCGTCAAGAAGACCGAGTTCAAGGCCTACGACACCATCCTGCGCGCCGACGGCATCATCGCCCTCAAGGTGCGCGAGGGCGACGAGCTGATCGGCGTGCGGCTGACCGATGGCGACGACCACGTGCTGATGGTGTCGCGCAACGGCAAGGCTGTCCGCTTCTCCGAGCACGACGTGCGCGCCATGGGCCGCGACACGACGGGCGTGGCCGGGATGAAACTGCGAGGTGACGACGAGGTGATCGCGGTCGAGATCGCCCGCGACGACCAGGACCTGCTGGTGGTGACCGAGAACGGCTTCGGCAAGCGCACCCGCGTGTCGGAGTACCCGGCCAAGGGCCGGGGCACCATGGGCGTTCTGACGATCCGCTACACCGAGGCGCGCGGCCGCCTGGCGGGCTCGATGATCGTCCGCGACGGCTACGAGGTGATGTTCATCAGCCGCGATGGCACGATCATCCGCACCGCGGTGGACGGCATCTCCCGGATGAGCCGCTCAACGCAGGGCGTGCGGCTGATGAACCTGCGCGGCGACGACAGGGTCTCGAGCATCGCCCGGGTCACCGAGCCGTCGCCGGAGGATCCGGAGAACCCCGACGTCCCGCCCGACGTCGACGCCGAAGTCGACGTGGACGCCGGCCCGGACGTCGAGCTGAGCTAAGCGGCTGAGACGGAGCGCAGCTCGGCAGCTGCGGTGTCCGGATCGACGATGTTGACCCAGATGCCGGCGCCGAGCTCCACGGACGCCGCCACCGTGAGCCGTGGCCAGATCTCGACGTGCCAGTGGTACGGATCGCCGCCGAGAAGCGGCGCGGCGTGCAGAACGGCATTCCAGGCGAGCTCCTCGCCGAGGACCGCCCGCAGCCGGCGGGTGGCGTCCAGCAGCGCCGCCGCCAGCGCCTCGGAATCGGCGGGGTAGCCCGTGTGCTGCTCGGGCACGATCCAGAGCTCATAGGCGAACCGGCCCCAGCCCGGGGCGAACGTGCGCAGACCATCGACGAGGCGGATGGTGCGGTCGTCCTCCCCCGGAGCCGCGGCGCACAGCGCACACGGCGCGGCGAACGCCGGCATCTCGGCCGCGACCGCCGGCGGGATCTCGGTGAACGGGACGAGCTGGGAGTGGGAGTGGTCGAGCGAGGCGCCGGCGGCCGGACCCTCGTTGATCGCCGCCAGCAGGTAGGCGGGCCCGGCGTCTGTCCGTTCGGCATGTGTGCGCCGCTGCATCCAGGCCTCCAGGGCGGTTGTCACCACTCCGAGGGGTAGCTCGGCGAAGGCCGTCACGTGCTCGGGGCCGTGCACGACCACCTCCTGGCCGGGGATGGCCGGGAACTTGTTGGGCACGACCCGCACCGTCCAGCCCGGCGTGTCGGGCTCGCCGCCGGCGCGTCCGAGCGCGAGCACCTCGGGCGGAGTCATCGCCTCGTGGCCTGCGCAGAACGGGCACGTCGCGGCGCCGGCGATGCGGGTGGTGCGGCCCAGGGCACCGGGACGGGTCGAGCGGCCAGGCGCCACCACCACCGGCACCCCGGTGAGGGGGTTGCGGCGGATGTCCAGCGCTACTCCTCGCCAGGCTTGACCACGTGCGTGAGCGCGTGCAGCAGGTCGATTGGGATCGGGAGCACCGTCGTCGCGTTGTTCGTGCTCGAGATCTCGATCAGCGTCTGCAGGTAGCGCAGCTGGAGTGCGATCGGATGCTCGGCGATCACCGCCGCGGCGTCCGCCAGCTTGGCAGATGCCTGGAACTCGCCCTCGGCCGCGATCACCTTCGCCCGCCGCTCGCGCTCGGCCTCGGCCTGGCGGGCCATGGCCCGCTGCATACCGGACGGGATCTCGACGTCCTTCACCTCGACGACGCTGACCTTGATGCCCCAGGGCGCCGTCTGCTCGTCGATGATCTGCTGCAGGATCTGGTTGATCTTGTCGCGCTCGGACAGGAGCTCGTCCAGCGTGTGCTGGCCGAGCACGCTGCGCAGCGTCGTCTGCGAGATCTGCGACGTCGCGTTGCCGAAGTCGGCCACCTCGACGATCGCTGCGGTCGGGCTGACGACCCGGAAGTACGCCACGGCGTTGACCCGCACAGGCACGTTGTCCCGCGTGATCACCTCCTGCGGGGGCACAACCAGGGTGATTGTCCGCAGATCGACCTGGACCATGCGGTCGATGATGGGGATGAGCAGGAAGAGGCCCGGGCCCTTGGGGTCGCCGAGCAGCCGGCCGAGGCGGAAGACCACTCCGCGCTGGTACTCGCGCAGGACGCGCACCGAGCTGGCCAGGAGGGCGATCGCGAAGGCGAACAGCACCGCCAGCACGATGAGCGGGGCAAGCGAGACGAGCACGATCACGTGGGAACTCCTTCGGTTGGATGCGGGACGAGGGGCGCGACCTTGAGGATCAGCCCGGCGACATCGCGGACGACGACCTGGCTGCCCGGGGCGATGTCGCCCTCGGTCGCCTCAGCCTGCCACAGCTCGCCGCGCAGGTACACCTGTCCCCGCGGCTGCAGTTGCGTGCGCGCGACCGCGGTCTGGCCGAGCAGTGCCTTCACGCCGGATCCGACGACGACGGGGCGGTGCCGGGCCGAGACCACCTTCGTGGCCACGAACGCGAGCAGGCCGCCCGCCACGACGCTCATGCCGATCACCAGGAACGGGTCGACCCCCTCTCCCGGCGTGCGGAACAGCATCAGCCCGCCGGCTCCGATCGCGATCACCCCCGAGATGCCCATCAGGCCGTGGGCGCTGACCCAGGCCTCGAGGCCGAGCAGGGCCACCCCGAAGAGCATCAGCACGACGCCGGCGAGGTTGATCGAGACGACCTCGAAGCCGAACAGGGCCAGGATCAGCGACACGGCACCGAGCGTGCCGGGCAGGATCACTCCCGGGTGGAACACCTCATACGCGATCCCGATGATCCCGGCCAGGAACAGCAGGTAGAGCAGGTTCGGATCGATCAGGATGTTCAGGAGCTCGAGCGTCCACGGCATGGTGATCGTCTCGATGCGGGCGTTCGCGGTGTGCAGCACGATCGGCTTCTGGGTGTACGTCGTGGTGGTGCCGTCGACCTCGTCGAGGAGCACGGGCAGGCTGCGCGCAACGTGCTCGATCAGGTTCTTGTGCAGCGCCTGGGCGGCGGTGTACTCGTTGGCGTTGGTCACGATCAGCCGGGCCAGTTTCCCGTTGCGGCCGTGACCCTGGGCCAGGCCCACGATCTGGGCGACGGCGTCGTGCTTGATCTTGCGTGCGAGGTCGGAGCCGATGTTCTGGCCGTTGGCCTCGATCGGCGTCGCCGCGCCGATGTGGGTGGTCGGAGCCATCGCCGCGACGTCGGACGCAAGCGTGATGTACGCCCCGGCGGAGGCCGCCCGTGCCCCCTCGGGGGCCACGTACACGATCACGGGCACCTTCGAGTGGAGTTCGTCCTGGATGATCTTGTTCATCGAGGTGGAGTCACCCCCCGGCGTGTCCATCAGGATGACGAGTGCCGCGGCGTGGTCGCTCTCGGCCTTGCTGATCGTGTCGCTGACGAAGCTCGCGGTGACCGGGTTGATCTCGGCGTCCAGGCGCATCGCCAGCACGAGTGGGCGCGCGCCCGCCGCTCGCGCAGGTGACGCGGTCGCTCCCGCCACGAGACCGAGGCATAGAACCGTCAGGATGAGGAGTCGTTTGGGCACTTGGCCTCTACGTCAACCGCAGTGTAACGCCCGCGTTCTGCGCCCACGAGGACCGCGGTCACCTCCGCCGAAGTGTGCGCGCGGCCGGCCACGACCAGCCGGCCGGCGGCGTCCACGCCGGTGGAGACCCCGCTCGCTCCGCCGGCGAGCTCGACGTGGCGGCCCCGAAGCTCGTCGCGCTCGAGACCGGTGAAGCCATCGCGCTCGAACCGGTCGTAGCGCTCCTCGATCGCGGCCACCAGGTCGGCCAGAAGCTGCGGCCGGTCGACGGGCTCCCCGCGCAGGATGCGCAGCGACGTCGCCGAGACGCGCGCATCGTCCGGCAGTTCGGCCGTGGTCAGGTTCGCGTTGACCCCAACGCCGATCACGAGCTTGCCCTCGCGCAGCTCCGCCAGCACCCCCGCCAGCTTGCGTCCCTCGACGACCACGTCGTTGGGCCAGCGCACCTCGGCCTGCGGCCACGTCGCCTCGCACACCGCCTCGGCGACGACGAGCCCGAACGGCGGCAGCCGCTCTGCCGGAGTGCGCGGCTCGAGCGTGAGGGAGAACAACACTCCGGCGCCCCACGGGCTCGTCCAGCGCCGGCCCATGCGCCCCCGTCCGGCCGTCTGCAGCTCGCACGCGCCGACCGCTCCCTCACCCAGGTCGCGCACGAGCTCCTGCGTGCTGGGGCAGCTTGGAACGTAGATGTAGGGGTCACCGAACCGGCCCCGAAACAGCGGTACGACGGCCTCGGGCCGAAGCGTCTTGTCCACGGCGACACTAGAATACTTTGCTCATGTTCCCGCAACCCAAACGCGCGCAAGCGCGTCTGAAGGTCCGTGATCGGGTACGTGACCGGCCGGCGTACGAATCCCTGTCCGACCTCGTGCTATCGGTGCGCGCCAAGGACGGCGACCAGCGCGCGCTGGAGGCGCTGGTCGAACGGCACGCGGCGGGTGTGCGGCGTTTGACCGCGTATCTGCTCTCGGACACTCAGGACGCGGAGGACGCCGCCCAAGAGGCGCTTGCCAAGCTGTGCACACGGATCGGACAGTTCAGGGGGGAGGCCCGGTTCCAGACGTGGCTGCACAGCCTGGTGGCCAACACGTGCCGCGACATGGCCGAGCGCCAGCGCCGCCGCCGCCATCAGCCGCTCGACGCCGTGGCCGAGGCACCGTCGGGCGAGGTGCCCGAGGATGTGGCCGTGCAGCGCGAGCAGCGGGCCGAGCTGCGGGCGTGCATGGCCAACCTTTCGGACGACCAGCGCAGGGTGCTGGTGATGAAGGACGTGCTGTCGCTCAGCTACGAACAGATTGCCGCCGCGATGGAGATGCCCGTCGGGACGGTCAAGTGCCACGCCCACCGCGGTCGGCTGCGCATGCGCGATGCAATGGCGCCCAGCCTGCGGGCGGCGGGCCTGTGATTCCGGCGGCGCCGCTCGACCGAGAGGGCATACGGGCGATCATCCCTCACCGCGAGCCGTTCCTGCTGCTGGACGAGGTGACCGAGCTCGAGCCCGGTGTCCGCGCCCGTGGCAGGTACCTCGTGAAGCCGGACGACTGGTACCTCGCCGGCCACTTCCCCGGCAACCCGATCATGCCGGGTGTCCTGCAGGTCGAGGCGCTGGCCCAGCTCGGGTCGGTGTGCGGCCTCGCCCATCCCGATTTCGCCGGCAAGCTCGCGTTGTTTGCCGGCATCGACGACGTCCGCTTCAAGCGCATCGTCCGCCCGGGTGACGTCCTCGACCTGGAGTGTGCGATCAACCGCTTGCGCGGCCCGATCGGAAAGGCCGATGCGACGGCGGCGGTGGGCGGCGAGCTGGCTTGCCGGGCGACGCTCACCTTCGCGCTCACCACCATCGAGGCGCCGGCGTGATCACCGCCTGCCGGCAGGGTGTCGAGGTGCTGGGCGTGGGCGCATTTGCGCCCGAGCGGGTGGTCACCAACGACGAGCTGGCCAGGCGGGTCGAGACGAGCGACGAGTGGATCGCGAGCCGAACCGGCATCCGCGAGCGCAGGGTCGCGTCCGACGAGCAGTCGGCTGCCGCCCTCGGGTACGAGGCAGCGCGGCGGGCGCTCGACATGGCGGGTGTGGATCCTGCCGACCTCGGCCTGATCGTGGTCGCCACCGCGAGCCCTGACTTCTACTTCCCGGCCACCGCGACGCTGATCGGCGAGCGCCTGGGCGCCGCCGATGTCGCCGGATTCGACCTCTCGGCCGCATGCACCGGGTTCGTATTCGCGCTGGCCCAGGCGTACGGGCAGGTCGCGGCCGGGCTCGCCGACACGGTGCTTGTGGTGGGCAGCGAGGTTTTCTCGCGGCTGCTCGACTGGGACGACCGCTCGACCTGCGTCCTGTTCGGCGACGGCGCCGGTGCCGTCGTGCTGGGCGGGAGCGGGTCGCGGGGCGGTCTGCTCGGATTCGAGCTCGGCTCGAACGGCGGCGGCGGCGACCTGCTCAAGGTGGCGGCGGTCGGCCACCCCCGCAACCCGGCGACCGGCCCCTATCTGACGATGGACGGGCCGCAGGTGTACAAGTTTGCAACCACGGTGAGCGTGGAGTCGGCCGCCCGGGTGCTGGATGCGGTCGGGATGACCGTCGCAGACGTCGACGTGTTCGTCCCGCACCAGGCCAATCTGCGCATCATCGAGCATGCCGCCCGGCGGCTCGGGATCCCGCTCGAGAAGGTGGTCTCGAACGTGGACCGGTACGGCAACACGTCGGCGGCGTCGATTCCGATCTGCCTCGACGAGGCGCACCGTACGGGCCGGATCCGCCCCGGCGACATCGTGCTCATGGTTGGATTTGGCGGAGGCCTCTCGTGGGGCTCATGTGTGATGGAGTGGACAACCCCTCTCAAGGAGCCGGCATGACGAAGGTTGCGTTCTGTTTCCCGGGGCAGGGAAGTCAGCGCGTGGGCATGGCGCGGGATCTCGTGGCGCAGTTCCCCGAGGCCGCGGCGGTATTCGAGGAGGCGTCGGACGAGCTCGACTTCGATCTCCGCAAGGTGTGTTTCGAAGGCCCCATCGAGGAGCTCTCCGAGACCCAGGTGACGCAGCCGGCGCTGGTGACGGCGTCGCTGGCGGCGCTGCGGACTGTCCAGGAGCGGTTGGGGATCCTGCCGTATGCGGTGGTCGGCCACAGCGTGGGCGAGTACGCGGCCATCGCCGCCGCCGACAGTGTCAGCGTCGGCCTGGTCACGCGGCTCGTGCGCGAGCGCGGGCTGGCGATGGCGGCGTCGAAGGCGAAGGGCGCGATGGCGGCGGTGCTCGGCCTGGCCGACGAGGAGGTCGAGCGGCTCTGCGCCGAGGCCGGCGATGTGTGGCCGGCCAACTACAACTGTCCCGGCCAGCTCGTGATCTCGGGCCGCGAGCTCGGCGTGACGAGCGTCGGCGAGAAGGCTCGTGAGCTGGGTGCAAAGGTGGTACGCCTGCGCGTCTCGGGTGCGTTTCACAGCCCCCTGGTCGAGGACGCCGCCAACCGGCTCGAGCCGGCGCTGCGCGCCGCCCATTTCGGCGAGCTGAAGACGAAATTCATGTCCACCGTCTCGAGCAAGCTGGAGACCGCCGATCGCATTCCGGGGTTGCTGATCGAGCAGGTGACGGCGCCAGTGCGGTTCACCCAGTCGGTGCAGGCGCTGATCGGCGATGGTGTCCGCACCTTCGTCGAGGTCGGGCCCGGCGGCGTCCTGTCCGGGCTCGTGAAGCGGATCGACCGGTCGGTGACCGCGATCTCGGTCGGGACGTCCGATGAGCTGCGCGCGGCGGAGGCGAGCCTTGCCGGATCGTGAACTCGCCGGCCGGGTCGCCCTGGTGACAGGCGGCTCACGTGGCATCGGCGCCGCCGTGTGTGCCGAGCTCGGGGCCGCGGGCGCCGAGGTCGTCGTCAACTATGCGAGCGCGGCGGATCGGGCTGAGCAGGTATGCGCCCACGTGCTCGGCAAGGGCGGCACCGCGCATGCGATCGCCGGCGACGTCTCGACGCCCGAGGGGGCGGCCGGCCTTGTGGCGCAGGTCGAGTCCGAGGTCGGGCCGATCGCGATCCTGGTCTGCAACGCGGGCATCACCCGCGACAACCTGATCATGAAGCTCTCGGACGACGACTGGCGGTCGGTGATCGACACAAATCTGGGCGGGGCGTTCTTCACCTGCCGGGCCGTGGCGCGGCCGATGCTGAAGCGGCGGGCGGGCGTGATCGTGACCATGAGCTCGGTCGTGGGCGTCCACGGGAATGCGGGTCAGACGAACTACGCCGCGTCGAAAGCGGGGTTGATCGGCCTGACCAAATCGCTGGCCAAGGAGCTCGGCGGTCGCGGGATCCGGGTGAATGCGGTCGCCCCTGGGTATATCGAGACCGCGCTCACCGAGGCTCTGCCCGAGTCCGCCCGTGAGGCGATCCTGGCCCAGACCCCGCTTGGCCGCCTGGGCGAGCCGGCGGATGTGGCCCGGGTGGTGCGGTTCCTCGTGTCGGATGCGGCGGCCTTCGTGACCGGAGACGTCCTGGCGGTGGATGGGGGGTTGGGGACATGAATGCAACTGGCAGGCGGCGGGTCGTGATCTCGGGGATGGGCGCGGTCACGCCCTGCGGACTGACGATGCCCGACTCCTGGGCGAACATCCGGGCTGGACGGTCGGGTGTGTCGCGCATCGAGGGATTCGAGATGCCCGAGGGCACGGTGAACATCGCCGGGCAGGTGAAGGGGTTTGACGCGACCGAGTACATGGAGAAGCGCACGGTGCGCAAGACCGACCGCTTCGCCCAGCTGTCCGTCGCGGCCGCGAAACAGGCCGTTGCCGACGCCGACCTGGACGTGCGTGCCGATGCCGACCGGATCGGCTGCTCGATCGGCACCGGCGTCGGCGGGCTCAAGACGCAGGAGATCGCCCATGCCAAGCTCTTCGAGGCGGGCCCGGACCGGCTGAGCCCGTTTTGGGTCACCGCGCTGATCGCCAACATGGGTGCGGCCGAGGTGTCGATGGCGCTGGGCACCCGCGGCCCGCTCACGACCGAATGCACGGCCTGTGCCGCGTCCGGCATGTCGATCGGGAACGCCACCATGTACATCCGCACAGGCATGGCCGACGCGATGCTGGCCGGCGGCGTCGAGGCACCGATCGTGCCGCTCGCGCTGGGCGGGTTCGGGACGATGCGGGCGCTGTCGCGGCGGCTGGACGATCCAGAGGGCGCGAGCCGCCCGTTCGACTCGGGTCGTGATGGCTTCATCCTCTCCGAGGGAGCCGCCGTGATCGTGCTGGAGGAGCTCGAGCGGGCCCGCGCCCGCGGTGCCCGCATCTACGCCGAGGTGCTCGGCTACGGCATGTCGAGCGATGCGCATCACGTCACCGAGCCCGATCCGGTCGGCACCAATCCGGCCCGGGCGATGACGATGGCGATGTCGGAGGCCGGTGTCACCCCCGACCAGATCGGGTACGTGAACGCGCATGGCACCTCGACGCCGGCGGGCGACTCGGCCGAGACGCGGGCCCTCAAGCTGGCGCTCGGCGACGACCAGGCCGCCCGGATCCCGGTGTCGTCCACCAAGAGCGAGACCGGCCACCTGCTGGGTGCGACCGGAGCGCTCGAGGTGGCGGTGACGGCGCTTGCGATGCGCGACGGGTTCCTGCCGCCCACGATCAACCTGACCGATCCCGACCCCGAGTGCGACCTCGACTACATCCCGAACGTCGGCCGCGAGGCGGATGTGCGGGTGGCGGTGTCGAACTCTTTCGGGTTCGGCGGGCACAATGCGGTCCTTGTCCTGCAGCGCTGGGATGCGGACGACTGACGAAGGTTCGGAACGACCGGGGCTAACC
>DATCPV010000370.1:0-1510 GCA_036569885.1 Gaiellales bacterium
CCCCATTCTGGAGCCGCTCGAGCAGGGTGCGGAAGTTCTCGACATCCCTGTCGCGGCCCGCGAGGACCGGCGGCATCGTGCCGGCCCCAGCGCTGTAGGGGTTGTTCGCGCGAGTCAGCTGCACACGAAGGACGATAGCCCAGGATGTGCCAAGTTATGGGGATTTCCCCACAAGTCGGCATAAGGCGCCGGTTCCTGTGGGATGATGGCCGCCGATGCGCGACCTCGATCTGCTCGTCGTGGGCGACTGCAACCCCGACCTCGTGCTCGCGGGCCGGCGGGTCCGGCCGGAGTTCGGGCAGGGCGAGACGTGGGTCGAGCAGGCCGCGCTGGTGGTCGGCGGCACCAGCTCCATCACGGCCTGTGGCGCCGCGCGGCTCGGGCTCCGGACGGCGATGGCCTGCGTGGTCGGCGACGACCTGTTCGGGCGGTTCATGCTCGCCGAGCTCACGTCCTGCGGCGTGGACACCGGCCCGGCCATCGTCGACCCGACCCGCCCCACGGGCGTCTCGGCCGTCCTGGCCGAGCCCGGCGACCGGGCGACGATGACGTTCCGGGGCACGATCGGTGCGCTCGAGGCGGGCATGGTCAGCGATGACCTCCTGGCCCGGACCCGGCACGTCCACACCGGCGGCTGGTTCCTCCAGGGCGCGGCGGCGGCGATTGCGGACATCCTGCGCCGGGCACGGGCGGCCGGGGCGACCACCTCGCTCGATCCGGGTGCCGACCCCGACGGCGGGTGGGACGGCGTGCTCAGGGCGCTCCTGCCCGAGATCGACCATCTGCTCCCCAACGCCGCCGAGGCGCGGGCGCTGACCGGGCTCGAGGACATCGAGGCGGCCGCCCGCGGCCTCGCCGCCGCCGGCACCACCGCGGTGATCAAGTGCGGCACCGACGGCGTGCTGGCGGTCCGCGACAGTGCGGTCGTGCGGGCACCGGCCCTCGATGTCGCGGTCGTGGACACGATCGGCGCCGGCGACAGCACCAACGCCGGCTGGCTCGCCGGGGTGCTGAACGGCTGGCCGGCCGAGCGGGCGGCGCGCCTGGCCGCCGTGTGCGGCTCGCTCTCGACCCGCGCCCGGGGCGGCACCGCCGCCCAGCCCACGCTCGCCGAGGCGCTCGCCCTGCTGTGATCGTCTGCGGCGCCGCGAACCCGTCGATCGACCGGCTGTTCGAGGTCGAGCAGCTGCGCCCCGGCGAGGTGCACCGCCCGGCGCTGCATGCGCAGGTGGCGGGCGGCAAGGGGCTGAACGCCGCCCGGGCCGCCGCCACGCTGGGCGGGCAGGTGCGGGTGGTGGCGATCCTGGCCGGGCACGCCGGCCGCTGGCTCGAGCACGAGCTCGGCCGGGAGGGCATCCCCGTCGAGTCGATCTGGGTGGACGGTGAGTCGCGCGCGTCGCTCTCGGTCGCCGACCAGGCCGGTGCGGGGCTGACCGAGTTCTACGAGGACGGGGTTGCGATCAGCGCCGATGCGTGGCGGCGGTTCGCGGCCCACATATCGACGCTGTCG
>DATCPV010000371.1:0-1802 GCA_036569885.1 Gaiellales bacterium
GGGGAGGATGCTAACCGGTGCCCTGGAGGTGAGGTGGGCGTGCGGATCGTGATCGCGCCCGACAAGCTCCGCGGCACCTACACGGCCACCGCGGCCGCGACGGCGCTGGCCGGCGGGTGGCTGCGCGCCCGCCCCGCGGACGACACTGTGGCGGTGCCGCTGGCAGACGGCGGCGAGGGTACCGCCGAGGCGCTGCTGGCCGCCCGCGGCGGCGAGTGGCGCAGCTGCACGGTGCGGGATGCCCTCGGCCGGCCGCGGCGGGCGCGCTTCGCGCTGCTGGCCGACGGCGAGGCCGCCCTTGACGTGGCGGAGGCGTGCGGGCGCCAGACCGTTGCCGACCTGCCGCCCGACCCGCTCGCGGCGAGCTCGTTCGGGGCCGGACAGCTGATCGCCGCCGCGGTGGTCGCGGGCGCACCGCGGATCACGATCGGCGTTGGCGGCACCGCCAGCACCGACGGCGGGGCCGGGCTGCGCCATGCGCTCGGGCCCGCCGCCGAGGGAGTCGAGCTGGTGGCGGCGCTCGACGTCCAAAACCCGCTGCTCGGGCCGAACGGGGCGGCCGCCGTGTACGGGCCGCAGAAGGGCGCCTCTCCCGGTGAGGTGGCCGAGCTCGAGCGGCGCCTGAGGGCGCTTGGGCTCGAGACCGCCGAGCGGCCCGGCGCGGGTGCCGGCGGCGGTATTGGCGGCATGCTGATGGCGCTGGGTGCCCGGGCGGTGCGCGGCGCCGAGCTCGTGGCGGATGTGGCCGGTCTGGACGCGCTGCTCGCCGAGGCGGACCTGTGCCTGACGGCCGAGGGCCGGATCGACGGCCAGACGCTGAGCGGCAAGGTGGTGGCCGAGGTGGCGGCCCGGTCGGCCACGGCGGGCGTCACCTGCGTCGCGGTCGGTGCGGTCGTCGAGCCCGCGGCTGCCGCCGAGCTGGGACGCCGCGGCTGCCAGACGCTTGAGCAGGGCGATCTCGAGCTCGCGGGAGGGGAGCTGGCAGCGCGCCGGTGGTAACGTCCGGATGAGCTCGCGGCGGGCCTCCCATGCGTGGGCCGAAGGGTCGAGAGGAGTAACGACTATGGCAAACAAACTGCAGCAGCTGGCGGCCGTTGGCACGAGCCCGTGGCTCGACAACATCCGCCGCGGCTGGCTGGTTTCGGGCGAGTTCCGGCGGATGGTCGACGAGGGCGTCGTCGGCGTCACCTCGAACCCGACCATCTTCCAGAAGGCGATCGCCGACTCCAACGACTACGACGACGCGGTGGCAGAGCTGAGCACCTCGGGACTCTCGCCCACCGACGTCTTCTTCGAGCTCGCGATCGAGGACGTGCGCGAGGCCGCCGACCAGATCCGCGACGTCTACGACGGCACCGGCCATCTCGATGGATTCGTCTCGTTCGAGCTGCCGCCGGGGATGGCCAACGACACGGCGGCATCGATCGCCGCCGCGCCCGAGTTCTTCGCGCGGATCGACCGGCCCAACATCTTCATCAAGATCCCCGGCACCGCCGAGGGCGTGCCCGCGATCGAGGAGACGACCGCGGCCGGGATCAACGTCAACGTCACGCTCCTCTTCTCGCTGGCCAACTACGAGGCCATCCACGACGCCTACCTGCGCGGCCTCGAGCGGCGCGTGGCCGCCGGCCAGCCCATCGACGACGTCCACTCGGTGGCGAGCTTCTTCGTCTCGCGGGTCGACACCGCCGTCGACGCCCAGCTGCCCGAGGACTCCCCGCTCCGGGGCAAGGCCGCCGTGGCGAACGCCCGGCTGGCCTATCAGCGCTTTCTCGGCATCACCGGCTCTGACCGGTGGCGCG
>DATCPV010000372.1:0-4158 GCA_036569885.1 Gaiellales bacterium
TCCTCGGCCTGATGAAGGCTCAGATGGTCAAGAACGCGGTCATCGTGCCCGTCGGGGCCAAGGGCGGGTTCGTGCTCAAGCGGCCGCCCGCCGATCGCGCCGAGCTGAAAGAGGAGGAGCGCCGGCAGTACATCACGCTGATGCGGGGGATGCTCGACGTGACCGACAACATGGTCGCCGGCGAGGTCGTGCACCCGGCCGACGTGCGGGTGCTCGACGGTCCCGATCCCTACCTCGTGGTCGCCGCCGACAAGGGTACGGCGCACCTCTCCGACACCGCCAACGCGGTCAGTGCCGACTACGGGTTCTGGCTCGGCGACGCCTACGCGTCCGGCGGCTCGGACGGTTACGACCACAAGGCCCTCGGGATCACCGCGAAGGGCGCGTGGGAGAGCGTCTCGCGCCACTTCCGCGAGCTCGGCCGCGACGTCATGACCGAGCCGTTCACCGCGGTCGGCATCGGCGACATGTCGGGCGACGTGTTCGGCAACGGCATGCTGCTCTCGCACCAGATGCGGCTGGTGGCGGCCTTCGACCACCGGCATGTGTTCATCGATCCGGACCCCGACGCGGAGCCCTCGTTTGCCGAGCGGCAGCGCCTGTTCAGGCTGCCGTCGTCGTCGTGGGACGACTACGACCGCGACCTGATCTCTGCCGGCGGCGGCGTCTGGCCACGGTCTGCCAAGTCGATTCCGCTGTCCCCCGAGGCGCGCGCGGCGCTGGGCGTCGAGGCCGAGCGGCTCGCCCCCACCGACCTGATCCAGGCGGTGCTGCGGGCGCCCGTCGACCTGCTCTGGAACGGGGGTATCGGCACCTACGTGAAGGCGGCCTCCGAGTCGCAGGTGGACGTCGGCGACCGCACCAACGACGCCGTCCGTGTCGACGGCCGCGAGCTGCGCGCCAAGGTTGTCGGCGAGGGCGGGAACCTCGGCCTCACCCAGCGCGGCCGGATCGAGTACGCCATGCGCGGCGGCCGCATCAACACCGATGCGATCGACAACTCCGGCGGCGTCGACTGCTCCGACCACGAGGTCAACCTGAAGATCCTGCTCGGGCTGGCCGTCGAGGCGGGCGACCTGACGCTCGAAGGGCGGAACGAGGTGCTGCAGAGCGTCGCCGGCGACGTGGTCTCGCATGTTCTCTACGACAACTACCTGCAGGTGCAGATCCTGAGCCAGGAGTTCGTGGCCTCACCGCAGCGCATGGAGGCCTACGAGGATCTGATGGTCGAGCTCGAGGGCCGCGGGCTGCTCGAGCGGGGCCTCGAGTTCCTCCCCACCTCCGAGCAGATGGCCGAGCGGCGCGCCGCCGGGACGGGCCTCGCCCGCCCCGAGTTGTGCGTGCTCCTGGCGTACGCGAAACGACTGCTGCGCGAGCAGGTGCTGGCCTCGACCTTCCCCGACGACCCCTACCTGGACGCGTCGCTGCGCGAGTATTTCCCGCCCGCAGTGGTGGAGCGGTTCGGCCACCTGATGGCGGCCCATCCGCTCCGGCGCGAGATGGTGGCCACCATCGTCACCAATGACGTCATCAACTCGATGGGAATCACCTTCGCCTCGCGCATGGTGGCCGAGACCGGCGTCGGTGCCGACGAGGTCGCCCGCGCCTTCATCGTCGCCCGCGACGTCAGCGCCGCCCGCGACCCGTGGGACGCGGTCGAGCGGCTCGACCGCGTCGTGCCCAACGACCTCCAGGCCGAGCTCATGACCGGCGTCGACTCGATGGTCGAGGACCTCGCCCGCTGGTACCTGACCCACGTTCCCCAGATCGATCTCGCGACCGAGGTCGAGCGGGCCCAGGGGCCGTTCGCCGAACTCGTCGCGGGCATGGGCGATGTCGCCACCACCGCCTGGCGGCTGACGCGCGAAGAGCGGCTCGAGCGGCTCCTCGAACAGGGCGTCCCCGAACCGGCGGCGCGGTTCGCCGCCATCGGGCCGGACCTTGTGTATGCGCCCGACATCATCACCGTCGCGCGCACCTACTCCCGTCCGATCCCCGAGGTCGCGCACGCGTTCTTCGTCATCGGCGAGCGGCTCTACCTGGACGTGATCGAGCGCAGGGCCGCGGAGCTTCCAGCCGAGACGCGCTGGCAGCGGCTGGCGTGGGCGTCGCTGGCCGAGGATCTGCGGCTGCTGCGGCGCCAGATCGCATCGAGCGTCCTGGCCGAGGCGGGCGATGCCTCGATCGACGCGGCGGTCGACCGCTACCTGGCCGCCCGCACCGACCCGTACGAGCGCCTGGCATCGCTGATGGCCTCGCTGACGGCCGCCCCCGGCGACGACGCCTCGGTGACGATGGTGGCGGTCCACCAGATCCGCCAAGTCGTGGCGTGAACGCTCACACGGAGGCACGGGGGACTGCCGTCCTTACAGATCCAAGCACGCGTGTCCTTGCCGCCGGCGCTCATCATCTGTAGAGGAGGGCTGTCCCCCCCGAGCCGCCACCTTGGAGAGACCACCGAGCAATGAGGGCGTGGGCCGTCGAGGACGCACTCGCCACCGCTAACGTGCGCGCATGAACCGGCTCGCCGACGAGACCAGCCCGTACCTGCTTCAGCACGCCGAAAACCCGGTCGAGTGGTACCCGTGGGGCGATGAGGCGCTGGAGCGCGCGCGGGCCGAGGACCGGCCGATCCTGCTCTCGATCGGCTACTCCGCCTGCCACTGGTGCCACGTCATGGCGCACGAGTCGTTCGAGGACCCCGGGACGGCCGAGCTGATGAACCGCTTCTTCGTGAACATCAAGGTCGACCGCGAGGAGCGGCCCGACCTGGATGCGGTCTACATGAACGCGGTGGTCGGGATGACCGGCCATGGCGGGTGGCCGATGACCATGTTCCTGACCCCGGCCGGCGAGCCCTTCCACGGCGGCACCTACTACCCGCCGGAGCCCCGCCACGGCATGCCGTCGTTCCGTCAGGTGCTGAGTGCGGTCGACGACGCGTGGCGGGAACGGCGCGGCGAGATCATGCAGGCGGGCGCGGCCCTGGCGGCGGGGCTGCGGCGGGCGGCCGAGGTGGCGCCCTCGACCGAGCCCCTCACCGCCGAGCTGCTCACCGGGGCCATGCCGGCGCTGCGATCCGCCTTCGACTCCGAGTGGGGCGGATTCGGCGGTGCCCCCAAGTTCCCGGCCGCCTCGACGGTCGGCCTGCTTCTGCGGCTGCACGTGCGCACGGGCAGCGTTGATGCGTTGCGGATGGCGACCGAGACCCTCGACGGCATGGCTCTCGGCGGGATGCACGACCTGATCGGTGGCGGCTTTCACCGCTATGCAGTCGATCGCATCTGGCTCGTGCCGCACTTCGAGAAGATGCTGTACGACAACGCGCTGCTCGCCAGTGCGTACCTGGAGGGGTTCGCCGTGACCGGCGAGCACCGGTACGCCAAGGTCGCCGAGGACACGCTCGACTACCTGGTGCGCGAGATGCGGCTACCCGAGGGCGGCTTCGCCTCGTCTCAGGACGCCGATACCGACGGCGAGGAGGGCTCGACCTACGTGTGGACGCCGGCCCAGCTCGCAGAGGCGCTGGGCGAGGAGCGCGCGGCCGCCGCCGCCGCCCACTACGGGGTCACCGCCGCCGGGAACTTCGAGGGCTCCGCGACGGTCCTGCGGGCGCAGGGGGAGCCGCCGCCGGATCTGGCCGAGATCCGGGCGACACTGCTCGAGCGCCGGTCCCGCCGGCCTCAGCCCGGCCGCGACGACAAGGCGCTGGCATCGTGGAACGGCCTCGCCCTCGCGGCGCTCGCGCAGGGTGGATGGCGGCTGCGGCGGCCCGACCTGCTGGATGCGGCGCGCGACTGCGCCCGCTTCCTGCTCGGCCCGATGACGGCGGCCGACGGGCGCCTGCGCCGCACCTACCGGCTGGGCAGCGCCCGGATCCCGGCCTATCTCGATGACTACGCCGCGGTCTGTCATGGGCTGCTCGAGCTGGCTCTCGCCACCGGCGAGTCCGAGTGGCTGCCGCCCGCGCGCCGGCTCGCCGACGAGGCCGTCGCGCGGTTCGGCGACGACCACAACGGCGGCTTCTACCAGTCGGCATCCGACGCGGAGCAGCTGGTCGCGCGGCACAAGGAGCTCGACGACAACCCGACCCCGTCGGGCAACGCCCTGCTCGCCCAGTCGCTGATCCGGCTCGGCCGCATCTACGCCGAGCCCGAG
>DATCPV010000373.1:0-5881 GCA_036569885.1 Gaiellales bacterium
AGACAGCGTCAGGGGGACGTTGACCAGCAGCACGGTGCGGCCGGCGTCCGACAGCCGCTGGGGCCAGGTGGGGGCGAGGATCGACCGCGACGACACCGGCATCCGTCGGGTCGAGCCGGGCTCGTGCTCGAGGATGTCGAACACACCGTGCCCGGCGGGGTCGACCCCGGTCAGAAACGACGGCCACGCGGCCCACGAGTGCGACGGCTGCACGGAGCGGGCGACGCCGCGGGCGCCGCGCTGGGCCAGGGCGGCCAGGTTCGGCAGGTCGCCCGCGCGCAGCAGGGGGTCGAGCACGTCCCAGTCGGCGCCGTCCCAGCCGACGACGAGCACACGGTTCGACATGGGCGGGCAGGATACCGGTGTGGGTGCGGGCGGGGAACCATCTACCATCGCCCTCCCATGAGCGTTTTGCCCGAATCGGCGCTGGTGGCCGGCGGCCGGCTGACCGTCGCCGGCATCCCGCTCGCCGACCTGGCCGCCCGCCACGGAACGCCGCTTCTGGTCTACGACGAGGCCACCCTGCGGTCGCGGGCACGTGCCTATGCGGACGGCCTGCGGGTCTATCCGGGAGACGCACGGGCGGTGTTCGCGTGCAAGGCGCAGGCGACCGTGGCCCTGCTGCGGGTGCTTGTCGCCGAAGGCCTGGGGATGGATGTTGCCTCCGAGGGAGAGCTGGCATTCGCACTGGCCGCGGGCGTGGCAGGCGACCGGGTGATCGTGCATGGCAACAACAAGTCGGACGCCGACATCCGGGCGGCGCTTGCCGCCGAGGCGGGGCTGGTGGTCGTCGACCACCGGGCGGAGCTCGACCAGATCGAGGCGCTGGCGACGGCTGCGGGCCGCATCCAGCCGGTGCTCGTGCGGGTGACGCCGGGGATCGACGCCGACACGCATCCCAAGATCGCGACCGCGCACACCGCGTCCAAGTTCGGGCTCGCGCCTGCCGCCGCAGTCGCCGCCCTGGCCCGTGCCGGCGAGCTCGCACACGTGCGCCCGGTCGGCGTGCACGTGCATCTCGGGTCACAGATCCGCGACGTGGACACCTACGTCGAGGTGGCCGCGTGGCTGGCGGAGTTCCTCGACCAAAACGGCCTGGGCCACCTGCCGGTGCTCGATCTCGGCGGCGGCCTTGCCATCGCCTACACCGACGCCGATCGTGTCCCCGATGTGCGCGCCGCCGTCGAGGTGACCGCCACCGCGCTCGCCGGCCTCCTGACCGCCCGCGGCCTGCCGCTCCCGGAGCTGATCCTCGAGCCGGGCCGCTCGATCGCCGGCCCGGCCGGAGTGACGCTCTACACCGTCGGCGCGATCAAGCATACGGCGGCGGGCGTCACCTACGCCGCCGTCGACGGCGGGATGGCGGACAACCCGCGGCCGGCGATGTACGGGGCGCAGTACGAGGCATTCGCCGTCGACCGGGCCGGCGAGGAGGCCACGCACACGTACGCGATCGCCGGGAAGCACTGCGAGTCGGGCGACGTGCTGATCGAGGCTGCACGGCTGCCGGAGCTGCGTCCCGGCGATGTTCTTGCCGTGGCCGCGACCGGGGCGTACACGGCCACGATGGCCTCGACGTACAACGCCCTGCCGCGGCCGGCGGCGGTGATGGTCAACGACGGCCGTGAGCGCATCGTCGCCGCCCGCGAGACCGTGGCCGACCTGCTCTCGAGGGAGCGCGGTTAGGAGTAGGCCAGAAGGCCGACGTGCTTGGCCTTGGCGATGGCCTTCGCATCAGCGAACCGGTAGACGAGCAGGTAGCCCGTCTCGCGCTGGGGCGCCGGATAGACCAGCGTCCCGGTGACCGACTTCCCGGCCGGGATCGGCAGGCCGAACAGGTTTCGGGGCACGTTCGCCGTCGCGGCGGCCAGGTATGGCGCCCCCGCCGCGTTGCGCAGCCAGATCTGGGTCAGCGCGACCTTCTGGCTCGTGTGGGTGAGGTTCGTGATCGTGAGCGTGACGAGGCCGTACGTCGTCGTTCCCGGTGGCTTGAAGCCCACCTTCACCGATGGCCGCCAGACGACGCTTCTCACCCGCACGACGACGTCGTCGAGCCGCAGCGCGGTGTGAAGCGGCGCGACCGTGTACACCCGGCCGTCGGTGTAGGTGACCGTCCCGGACGTCGGCAGAGTGGACGCGGGTGGAGCCGACGCCGGGCCGTTGCTCGTGCCGCCGCCGCCGCTCCCGGCGCACCCGGCCAGGGTCAGCGTGACGACGGTCAGCGCGACGAGCCCCCTCACTCGGCGTCCGCCCGGGGTGGTGCACCGACCTGCGTCTGCAACTCCGCCACCGACAGCCCCTCCATCGACAGGAACACGAACCCGATGCCGACACCCAGCAGGGCCTCGATCAGCTGCAGGCCGATCGAGAACGTCAGCGCGAGGTTGGCAGCGACACCGTACAGCAGGGTCAGACTGGTGGCGGTGGCCCCCTGGAACACGCCGAGGTTGCCGGGGGTGATCGGGAAGAGCTGCACCAGGTTCGAGGCCAGGAAGACGACGGCCGCCGCGCCGACGCCGTGGTGGATCCCGTACGCCGACAGCGTGAGGTAGATCCCCGCCATCTGGGTCACCCAGCACACGGTCGCCGCCCCGAGCCCCCAGGCCAGGAGCCGGGGCCGCTGGAAGACCGCCTGGCCGCGGCGCAGCGCTTGGACGGTTGCGGTGAAGCTGATCCCAAGCAGGTTCCACCACCGCTCGACGTAGTCGTCCGACGGCATCTGCCGCCGCCGCAGGCGGCTCCAGACCTCGATCGCGGCCGCCACCAGCCCGATGAAGATCAGCACCCCCGAAAGCACCGCGAGCAGGTTCACGGCCGCCCGGGGCACGGGCACGTAAACGACGACGCCGATCAGCACGGCCACCAGCATCGCGCCCGAGAGCAGCTGCTCGGTGACAAGTGTGCCGACAACCGTCGGGACCGGCATCGGATGCCCGCGGGCGGCCAGCTTGCGCCGCAGCACCGACACCCGCGCCACCTCACCGAGGCGGGCGAACAGCACCGTGTTGAGGAGGAAGCCGATGAAGATCGGCGGGATCACGTCGCGCAGGCTCACCTCGACCGGCGGCTCGCCGTCCTCTCCCGGGATCGCGTCGAACGCCGCCTTCCACGTCACCGCTTTGGCCGCCACCGACACGAGGTTCGCGATCAGCGCGCCGAGCACGTACAGCGGGTTGGCGCGCGTGAACACGTCGGCGACCACCTGCAGGTCGAACCGGCGCGAGAGCGCGAACACGATCGCCACCACCACCGCGCCGAACGCCGCCGCCTGCGGCACCCGCCGCCGCCGTTGTCGCAGGTGATCGGCCAGCTCCGACACCGTCACCGTCTCGAGGCCGCGTTCGCGCGCCGTCTCGAGGATCCGCGGGAGCGCTGCGACGGTCTGCGAGCGGTCGCCGCCCTGGCCCGATCCATCGCCGTCATGCAGCAGCAGGATCGCCCCGGGAGCGAGCACCTTCGCGCACCGGTCCACGATCACCTCGACGCCGGGCCGGGCGGTGTCGAAGATCGCCCCCGACCAGCCGACGATGCGGTAGCCGAGCCGGCGCGCAACGGGCGCCAGGAACGGTCCGCGGTAGCCGTGCGGGGCGCGGAACAGGTGCGTGACCGTCGCGCCGGCGTCGGACACGGCCTCCTCGGCGGCCCGGAACTGGTGGGCGATCGTGGCCGGGCCGGCGAACAGGAGCAGCGAGTGGTCGTCGCCATGGCTTGCGAGCTCGTGGCCGTCGGCGACGATCATGCGCGCCAGCTCGGGATGGGCGCGGACGTTGCGCCCGAGGACAAAGAAGGTCGCCCGGGCACCCGCCGAGCGCAGCGCCTCGAGCACCGCCGGAGTGTGTTCGGGGCTCGGCCCGTCGTCGAACGTGATCGCGACCTTGGGCGCGGGGGAGAACCCGGTGCCGATCACGCGCCCGAAGAGACGGGCGTTGGGCGTGAACGCCGACCAGGCGACGAGCATCAGCAGCAGCACCGCGGCGCCCTCGATGGCGTCACCGGCGAGGCCGCCGACGGCCTGTCCGATCACGGCGGTGACCGCGATCCAGATCGCCGCACCGATTATGAAACGAGTGATGACTTCGCGCTTGCCCATACCGGTTGCTCTCCGGCCAGGAGGTCGGTGTAGTAGGCCTCGAGCTTGGCGGCGACCCGCGGCCAGGCGTACAGGTCGAGCGCCGTTGTTCGTCCCTCCTCTCCCATCCGCCGGCGCAGCTTGGGGTCGTCCAGGAGGCGGGCGAGCGCCGCGGCGTGCAACTCGGCGGAGTCGCCCGGGTGCACGAGAAAGCCCTGGCGGCCGTCCTCCATCACGAGCTGGAACCCGCTGATTCGGCTGGCGACAACCGGAAGGCCGCAGCTCATCGCCTCGAGCAGCACCATGCCGAACGATGCCCGGTTGCACGGGGTGCAAAACACCGAGCCCGAGGTGAGGTAGTTGGGGCGGCTGCGGTTCAGGCGGCCGGCGAAGTGGACGTGGGGGGCGAGCTCGCTCCCCACCTGACGGTGATAGAGCTTGCGCAGCGGGCCGTCGCCGATCACGACCAGGCGCACCTGGTCGCCACGGTCGCGATACAGCAGGCGGTAGGCCTCGATCATGGTGTCGAGCCCGTTGCGGGGATCGAAGCGGCCGCAGAACACGATGTTCTGGTGGTCGCCCACGAGCTCGGCCACCGGCGCGGCGTCGGGCGAGAAGTGGTTGCTGTCGATGCCGTTTGGGATCACGTCGTAGGCATAGGGGTAGTAGGGGGCGAGCGAGCCGATGCACGCCTCGCTGACGCAGATGCGCCCGTCCAGGCGCTCGATCCATGGCCGCGTCCACTCGGCCAGAATGTCCATACCGGTCGTCTGCGGGAAGACGCTGTGGAAGGTCGCGACGCAGATGACGTCATCGGGGCACTGGTCGATCGCCCAGGCCGGAAACGGGGGGTTGTACGGCGCGTGGACGTGGACGACGTCGAACCCGCGCTCGCGGTAGAGCGCCCGCAGCTGCTGCCCGAGCCGCGGCCCGTACGTGTGCAGGGTCTGCGCGTTGTTTCCCCAGTAGGGCATGTACATCGGAATAGCCATGCCCATGTGCACCAGCTCGAAGTTGGGCTCGGGCACGTGGACCGCGTCGTCCGAGACGGGCGGCGTCCGCAGCAGGTGGCCCGTGATCACCGTGACCTCGTGCCCGCGGTTGGTGAGCTCACGGGCCTGGCCGTCGACGTGCTCGGTGATGCCGCCGAGGGACGGGTAGTAGAAGTCGGTCACGATCGCGATCCGCACGGTGGCTGATGCTATCGAACGGCCCTTCGCTGGCACTCTCGCCCCCAGTGTGCCAACCGCGGCGCTTTTCGGCTGCGACAGGCGCGGTATACTGGGATTGCATGCCGATCTACGACTATCGCTGCACCAACGGCCACCGGTTCGAGGTGCTCCAGAGGATCGTCGACGAGCCGCTGACGGAATGCGAGCTGTGCGGGGCGCCCGCCGTTCGCGTTCTGCACCCGGTCGCGATCCATTTCAAGGGCTCGGGGTTCTACTCGACCGATTACGGCCGCGGTAAGAAGTCGGCATCAGAGCGGGCGGAGGCCGCCGGCGAGAGCAAGTCGAAGGACGGCGACTCCAAGACGTCCGAGACCAAGAAGTCGTCTGACTCGGATTCGAAGCCGAGCTCGAGCGAGCCCAAGAAGGCCGCCGAGGGCTGACCGAGGTGCGGGGCCCGCCGCCGTTGAATACACGGTGCCAGGCACTCAATATTCACGCGGTGTGGTCTGTGCCCGGTATTCACGCTGCGCGTGCATACCGGGCTGTTGCGTGGCGGGTGGGCGGCTCGCGGCCTACCGGCCGCGGCGCGGTGTCAGGCACTGAATATTCACGCGCTGTGGTCTGTGCCCGGTATTCACGC
>DATCPV010000374.1:0-4581 GCA_036569885.1 Gaiellales bacterium
GCTGTGCTGAGTTTCGACCTCTCAGACGAGCACCGGCTATTCCGGGACACCGTCAGGGAGTTCGCCGAGGCAGAGATCGCCCCGATCGCGGAGCAGCTCGACCGCGACGGCCGCTTTCCGCTCGAGCTGGTCGCGGCGGCCGCGGAGCTCGGCCTGATGGGGATCCCGATCCCGGCGGAGTTCGAGGGTGGGGGCGCCGACACGCTGGCCTACGCGATCGCGATCGAGGAACTGGCCCGTATCGACCAGTCCTTCGCGATCACTGTTGCCGCCCACACCTCGCTCGGCACGCAGCCGATCAACCTGTTCGGCACGCCCGAGCAGAAGCGCCGCTGGCTGCCGCAGCTCGCGTCCGGCAGGCGGTTGGCCGCCTTCGGCCTGACCGAGGCCGGAGCCGGCTCCGACGCCGGCGCCACCCGCACAACCGCCCGTCTCGAGGGTGGCGAGTGGGTGATCGACGGCAGCAAGATGTTCATCACCAATGCCGGCACCGAGATCTCGGCCCTCGTGACCATCACCGCCCGCACAGGCGACGACGAGGTCTCGAACATCGTGGTCGAGAACGGCACGCCCGGATACACCCAGTCGGCCCCGATGAAGAAGATGGGGTGGCGCTCGTCGGACACGCGCGAGCTCGCGTTCGCCGGCTGCCGCGTGCCCGAGTCGCACCTGCTCGGCCCGCGCGGCGGCGGCTTCCGCCAGTTCCTCGAGATCCTCGACGGCGGCCGCATCAGCGTGGCGGCGCTCGGCCTGGGAGCCGCTCAGGGCGCCTACGAGATGTCACTCGCATACGCCCGCGAGCGCGAGCAGTTCGGCCGGCCGATCGGGCGCTTCCAGGCGATCGCGTTCAAGCTGGCCGACATGGCCACCGAGATCGAGGCCGCGCGCAACCTGGTCTACAAGGCCGCCTGGCTGAAGGACTCGAGCCGCGACTTCGCCCAGGTGGCGGCGATGGCGAAGCTCTACACGGGCGAGCTGTCGCGGCGGGTGTGCAACGAGGCCGTCCAGATCCACGGGGGCTACGGGTTCATGGACGAGTATGCGGTCAGCCGCTTCTACCGCGACCAGAAGGTGCTCGAGATCGGCGAGGGCACCAACGAGGTGCAGCGGATGGTGATCGCCCGCGGCCTGGGTCTGTGACCGTCTCCGCCGGCCTGGTTGCCGCCGGAGTCGTGCTCGCATGCGCCGTCACCCTCGCCACCATCGTCTCGCGCATGCTCCAGCCCGGAGCCGGCCGCCGGCTGTCCGAGGAGACCGCGCTCATCCTGGGCTTCGCCGCTCCCGCCCTGGCGCTGCTCTCGCCGTACCTCCACGACCGGCTGTGGCCGTCGGCGGCGGTGATCCTGTGCGGCTACGGCGGCTTCTACCTCGTGCGCATGCGACAGCTGCGCCGCGCCAACCGCGACAGCCTGCGGGTGCTGCTTGGGCTCCACCGCGACGCAACGTTCGGCGAGGTGTGGCAGAACGCCGAGCGGCTCGAGCCGCAGCCGGTGACCAATGCCCAGCGGGCGGTGATCGTGGGGGCGGCGTCCGCCGTCGTGGTGGTCGGGTACGTCCTCGGCCGCTCCGACACGGCGCTGATCGCGCTCATGCTCGGCGCCGCCGAGAGCACGCTGCGGCCGGCGTACCACCGGGCGCTGGTCAAGAAGGCGCGCGAGATCGCGCACTAGACGAACCTATGCTCCGGGATATGACGCTTCAGCGGAACCTCCATCGGGTCGGCCCCGGTACGAACTCGATCGTCTAGTGCATGCGGGTGACCGGGTAGCCGGCGCTTCGCACCAGCTCGATCACCTCGTGCGCGTGGGCCTCGTCGCGGGTCTCGAGGATCAGCTCGATACCGGTCTCGGCCACGGCCACGTCGACGCTCTCGCGGTGGTGGGAGACGACCAGGAGGTTGATGTGGGCGTCAGCGATCACCTGCAGGAGCCGCATGAGCTGGCCCGGGCGGTCGATGAGGCGGGTGCGGATGACCAGGTAGCGGCCGGCGTTCGTGAGGCCGAACCGGATCACCTGCATCAGGAGCGGGGTGTCGATGTTGCCGCCGGAGAGCACGGTCACGGCCCGCTTCGCGCGCACCTTGCCGGCCAGGAGCGCCGCCAGGCCGACGGCGCCGGCGCCCTCGACGACCACCTTGCTGCGCTCGAGCAGCTGGACGATCGTCTGGCTGATCTCGGCGTCGGTGACCGTGACGACGTCGTCCACGAGCTCGCGCACGAGCGGGAAGGTGATCTCGCCGGGGTGCTTGACGGCGATGCCGTCTGCGATCGTCTCGGTCTGGGGCACCGGCGTGATCGTGCCGTGCTCCAGCGACCCGACATACGGGGCGCAGCCCGCCGCCGACACCCCGACCACGCGCACCTCGGGGCGCAGCGCCTTGACGGCGATCGCGATCCCCGAGAGCAGGCCGCCGCCGCCGAGCGGGACGACGACGCAGTCAAGGTCGGGCACGTCCTCGAGCAGCTCAAGCGCGACGGTCCCTTGGCCTGCGATCACCACCTCGTCGTCGAACGGGTGCACCAGCGTGCGGCCCTCCGACTCGACCGCCTCACGGGCCGCGACCACCGACTCCTCGACGCTCTCGCCGATGAGGCGCACGGTCGCGCCGTAGCCCTGGGTCGCCCCGACCTTGGCCAGCGACGCCGCCTCGGGCATGTACACCGTGGCGTCGACACCGGCCGTCCGGGCCGCGAATGCGACCGCCTGGGCGTGGTTTCCGGCCGAGGGCGCGACGACGCCCGCCGCACGCTCTGCGTCCGAGAGCGAGCGGATCTTCGTGTAGGCCCCGCGGATCTTGAAGGAGCCGGTGCGCTGCTGGTTTTCGAACTTCAGCCACACCTCGCCGCCACACAGGCGCGTGAACGTCTCGGAGCGCTCGGTGGGCGTGCGCCGGGCGACGCCTGCGAGGCCGGCGGCCGCGGTGCGGATGTCGTCGATGGTGACCACGAGGTGGCCGCGAAGGGTACCCTTTTGCGACCGTGGCCGACGAACCGCTCCACGCCCTGATCGAGATCCCGCAGGGCAGCCGCAACAAGTATGAGTACGACGCGACGCTGGGCCGGCTGGTGCTCGACCGCACGCTGTGGACGAGCGTCGTCTACCCCGCCGACTATGGCTTTCTGATCGACACGCTCGGCCGCGACGGCGATCCGGTGGACGCCCTGGTGCTGGTCGCAGAACCCACGTTCCCCGGCTGCGTGATCCCGGTGGAGCCGCTCGGCGTGTTCGAGATGCACGACGAGAAGGGCGAGGACGACAAGGTGCTGTGCGTCCCCTTCAAGGATCCCAAGTGGAGCCGGATGCACGACATCGGCGACATCCGTGTGTCACTGCTCGACGAGATCGCGCACTTCTTCGACGTCTACAAGGACCTCGAGCACGGCGCGGGCACCGAGGTCGGCGGCTGGCGCAACCGAGCCTACGCGGACGAGATCATCGCGGAAGGCCGGCGCGCGTTCCTGGCCGGCTGAGCCGCGCTACCGCGCCGACTCGAGCTCCTCGGGAACAGCCGGGGCAAAGCCGATGTAGTTCAGCTCGTTGCTGATGACCTCGATCGGGTGGTACGCATCCTGGTGGAGGCCGCCGTCGGCGTCGACCGTGAACGGGATGATGCAGGCGCGCACGAACGCGAGCCGCTCGATCGCCCGTTCGAGGTTGCGCAGAATGTCGCCCGCCTCGCTGTGCCGGATCACCGCGTCGAAGTACGCCGCCATCTGGGATCGGTAGGCGGCCTCCTCAGCCGTGTCTGCGCTATCGCCGTTGTCCACGTCCATCACCGTCTCCTCCGTCTGCCCATAACACAACGTCGCCACCTCAATCATCCTGCAGCAACGGCGACTGTCAACGGCTGGATGCGAGGGTCAGGCGTCCGGCGTGCGGAACACGCGCTCGCTGATCTCGCGAGTGGCGGTGAGCGGGTCGAGCCGGCGGGCGTGCACCTCGTCCAGCAGCCTGCGGAGCTCGGGGTCGGCCTCGAGCGCCTCGCTCAGCCGCCGCCGCGCTTGGGCGACGGCGACCGCCACGATCTCGTGCTCGACGCTGCGCCGCCGGCGGGCATCGAGCTCGCCGTCCTTGACCAGCTCGGCACGGTGGTCGAGCACGGCCTGCCACAGCTCGGCGATGCCCTCGCACCGGAAGGCCTCGGTCTCGACGATCGGCACGCGCCGGTCGGTCGCCGGGCCGAGCGCCAGCACCGACCGGATCTCGGAGCGCATCGTCCGCGCCGCGGGATGGTCGCTCTTGTTGATCACGATGATGTCGGGGATCTCCATCACGCCGGCCTTGAGCGCCTGGATCGAGTCACCCGACCCCGGCTGCAGCACCAGCACGACGGTGTCGGCGAGCGACGCCACCTCGACCTCGCTCTGTCCCACCCCGACGGTCTCGAGCAGCAGCACGTCCATCCCTGCCGCGTCCAGCACGAGCAGCGCCTGGAGCGTGGCCTCGGCGACGCCGCCGAGGTGGCCGCGGGTGCTCATCGAGCGGATGAAGACGCCGGAGTCGGTGAAGTGGTCGGCGAGCCGGATGCGGTCGCCCAGAAGCGCCCCGCGCGAGAAGGGGCTCGAGGGGTCGACCGACACC
>DATCPV010000375.1:0-5062 GCA_036569885.1 Gaiellales bacterium
GCGCAGCTACGACCCCGCGACCCGCACCCGCCTGGTCGAGCTCTTCGGCGAGCCCGAGCGGTGGGCGGCAACGACGCACAGCTTCCTGTGGGCGCACGCGAGCGCGCTCGTCCCGAGCTTCACGGGCACGACCACCTGCTCGCTTCCGGTCGCGTGCACCTACGACCTCGAGCTGGCCGCGACGAAGTACTTCTACAGCCTCCCCTCCGGATATGTCCCGCTGAGCTTCCACTTCAGCGGATCGGTGCTGCACCGCGGCGACGACGGCCGCATCCAGGTGGCCGCGATCCCGTGGTCGTGCACGTCGCGCTGGCGGATGCCCATCGAGACCTGGCGGCAGATGATGCAGCGCCACTACCCGAACAGCAGCTGGGTGCGGCTGCACCCGGACACGACCGAGCTCCTGCGGCGCTACTCGGCGCAGGCCGGTCTGCCGTCGCTGGACGCCGCCGTCGCCAGCCTGCTCGACCGGGGGGCCGTGCGAGGCCGGGAGGTGTGATCGTGGACGCCGGACTCGAATCGCTCCTGGGCGCGCTCCTGTACGAGGGCTATGCGCTCTATCCGTACACGGCCGGCGCCGCCAAGAACGCGACGCCGACGCCGTTTGGAATCGTCTACCCGCCGGCCTATGCCCGGGCATCGGCGGCGGCGTTCGACCGGCTGCGCCTGCACGGGGTCACCCAGGCCGGGGCGGATGCCGTCATCGAGGCCGAGGTGCGCTTCCTGCAGGCCGCGCCCGAGGGCGGGCACCGGGCGGTCGAACGCCGGCTGGTAGCGGCGCCCAGGTCGCTCGGGGAACTCGCCGCCGCCCCGGACGAGCAGACGTTCGAGCTCGACGGCCTCGCCGGCCGGATGCGGTTCTCGGCGACGGCGGTCGGCGGCGGCTGGCGGATCGCCCTGTGCGTCCACAACACGACCGCGGTCGAGGCGACGGGGCTCGACCGGAGCGCGGCCCTGCGCACGAGCCTGCTCTCGACCCACCCCATCGTGCACCTCGAGGGCGGGACGTTCGCGTCGCCGCTCGAGCGCGAGGGTGCGCTCGGGACGGCGGTCGCCGAGTGCGAGAGCGTCAACACCTATCCGATCCTGGCGACGCCGGACGACGACGTCCTGGTGGGCGCGGCGATCGTCCTGCCCGACCATCCCCAGCTCGCGCCCGAGAGCCGTGGCAACCTCTTCGACGGCACCGAGATCGAGGAGGCCCTGGTGCTGCACGTGATGGCGTTGAGCGCCGATGAGCGCGAGCAGATCGCCGCCGGCGACCCCGCCATCCGCGAGCTGGTGGCGCGCACCGTCGCGGCGACGCCGGAGGATCTCGTGCGCCTGCACGGCCGCACCGTTCTGCGCGATCCCGGCAGGGGCGAGCTGTGAGCGTCGGCGGCCGGTTCGGCAACGAGCCCGTCGGCGAGCAGGAGGTCGTGCTCGACGGCGTCACGTATCGCCCCGGCGACAAGGTCGTGCTGCGGCTGAAGGAGCGCTCGGATCCGTACGACCGCATCCTCGACGGGCGGGTGGCGACGATCGAGCGGATCTACTACGACTACGACGACAAGCTCTATTTCGGCGCCACCATCGACGACGATCCCGGCCAGGATCTGATGCGCGAGACGGGGCGCTTCCTGTTCTTCTTCGCCGGCGAAGTGGAGGCGGTAACGGCATGACACGCACCCCCGAGAAGCAGATCCTGGTCGCGGGCATCGGCAACACCTGGCTGCGCGACGACGGCTTTGGCAGCGAGGTCGTCAAGCGGCTCGCAACCCGCGAGCTCCCGGCCGGCGTCAGCGTCGTCGACTTCGGCACCGGCGGGCTCGACCTCGCCTACGAGGTGATGCGCGGCTACGACGCGCTGGTGCTGGTCGACGTCAGCCGCCAGGGCGAGGAGCCCGGCACGCTCTACGTGATGGAGGCCGAGGAGGCCGACGTCACGGCCGGCATCGAGGACGGCGAGATGATCGACCCGCACGCCATGGATCCCGAGAGCGTGCTGCGGTTCGTGAAGGCCGTCGGCGGCTGGCCCGGCAAGGTGATCGTGATCGCGTGCGAGCCGGGCGAGGTCGAGGAGATGGGCATCGGCCTGACCGGGCCGATCATCGCCGCCGTGGACGACGCCGTCGAGCTCGTGGTGACCACCATCGCCGGGCTGCGCGGGGACACGCCGCTCGAGGTCAGGTGAGCCGGTGCACGAGCTGTCCGTGGCCAGCGCGATCGTCGACACCGCGACCCGGCATGCGGACGGGCGCAGGGTGACGAGCGTGCAGCTGCGGGTCGGGCACCTGCGCCAGGTCATGCCCGAGTCGCTCGCGTTCTACTTCGAGCATGTCGCCAGGGGGACGCCGTGCGAGGGTGCGCGGCTCGAGCAGGAGGTGGTACCGGCCGTGCTTGCCTGCGACGACTGCCGGTATGAGTGGGGGCTCGACGCTGCGGCGTTCCGCTGCCCGCTGTGCGGCTCGGGCAGCGTCCGGGTGGTCGGCGGGGATGAGCTCGAGGTCGAGTCGATCGAGATCGAGGAGGACGCATGCATCGCACCAAGGTGAGGGTGCTCGAGGACGTGCTCGACGCCAACGCGACGATCGCCCGCGCGAACCGCGACGACTTCGACCGGGCCGGCGTGAGCGTGGTCAACATGATGAGCTCACCCGGCGCCGGCAAGACGACGCTGCTCGAGCGGACGCTGCACGGCCTCGCGGGCGTGCGCGTGGGAGTGCTCGAGGGCGACGTCGCGGGAACGCTCGACGCCGACCGCATCGCCGGCCTGCACATCCCGGTGACGCAGATCAACACCGACGCAGGCTTCGGCGGCGAGTGCCACCTCGACGCGAACATGGTGCGCTCGGCGATCCCGTCACTGCCGCTCGACGAGATCGACCTGCTGGTGATCGAGAATGTCGGCAACCTGGTCTGCCCGGCCGAGTTCCGGGTCGGCGAGGACGTGCGGGTGATGGTCGCCTCGGTGGCCGAGGGCGAGGACAAGCCGCTGAAGTACCCGCTCATGTTCCGCACCTGCGAGCTGGTGCTGGTGAACAAGATCGACCTGCTCCCCCATGTCGACTTCGACCTCGACAAGTTCCTGTACCACCTCGATGCCGTGCACCCGGACGTGCCCCGGATGCTGATGAGCGCGCGCACCGGCGAGGGGCTCGACGCCTGGCGCGACTGGCTGCGCGAGTTCGCGCTGGAGCGCCAGCCCGCGTGACCGGGACACAGACGGCCGACCGCGTCCGCCGGGCGCTCGACGAGCAGATCGAGCGGCGGTCGGGCGCCGACGCGGCGTTCTTCGCCGAGCATGCCGCCAGAATGGCACGCCTGTGCCACGCCATGGCCGAGCGGTTCGCCCGCGGCGGCCGGCTGATCGCGGTCGGCAACTCGCCGCAGGAGCAGTCCGACGTGCGCCACGTCGCGGTCGAGTTCGTCCACCCGGTGATCGTCGGCAAGCGCGCCCTGCCGGCCATCGGGCTCGTTCCCGGCGGGGGTGCCCTGGCCGCCCAGGTCGCCCTGCTGGCCGAGGCCGACGACATCGTGATCGGGTTCGGCGCCGGGCCGGAGGTCGCCGCCGCCATCGCGGCCGCCCGCGCCCACGGCTGCCTGACGATCGCCTTCGCCCCGGTCGGGGCAGAGTGGGAGGCGGTGCCGCCCGGCGCCGATCCGTTCATCGCCCAGGAGCTGGTCGAGTCCCTCTATCACATGCTGTGGGAGCTCGTGCACGTGTTCTTCGAGCACCGCGGCCTGCTGTCGGGGCGCCGGGCCGGGCCGGTGCACGACTCGGGGGCGTCCTCGTTCCTGTACCCGTTCCTCGCCGAGGGCGAGCACGACCTCGAGGCGATCGTCGACGACGTCCGCCGGTCGGTGCTGATGAAGGCCGACGAGATCGCCGACCTGCGCGAGCGGACGCTGCGCGAGGGCGGGGGCGAGCTCATGGCGGCCGCGGCCGAGCTGCGCTCCGCGCTCGATGGCGGCGGCACCGTGCTGGCGTTCGGCAACGGCGGCTCGGCCACCGATGCCTCCGATCTCGTGTCCGACCTGCGCAGCCCGCCGCCCGGGCTCGTGCCGCGCCGGGCGCTCGACCTGACCGAGGACTCCGGCATCCTCACCGCGCTCGCCAACGACATCGGCGCCGAGGTGCTGTTCGCCCGCCAGGTGATCGCCTACGCGCGCACGGGCGACGTCGCGGTGGCGCTCTCGACCAGCGGCGGATCCGCCAACATCCTCGAGGGGCTGGCCGAGGCTCGCCGCCGCGGCCTGCGCACCGTCGCGCTGGTCGGCTACGACGGCGGCCGGATCGGTGCCGACCGCCTGGCCGACCACGTCGTGGTCACCCCCTCGCAGCACATCCCCCGCATCCAGGAGGCCCAGGCCAGCGCCTACCACGCGCTGCGGGAACTGGTGGAGCTGGCGGGCATGTAGCGTGCGGCGCTGCGCCAAACGGGGTCAGACCCCTTTTGGCGCACTGCTTCTAGAGTGCGGCCATGCCTGAGGACTACTTCGGCGAGGACGTGGCTGCGCGGTACGACGAGTCGGAAGGCGACACGTCCGACTCTGCAATCGTCGATTCGATCGTCGACTTCCTGGTCGATCTGGCGGGCGACGGCCCGGCGCTCGAGCTGGGCATCGGCACGGGACGCATCGCCCTGCCGCTGTCGCAGCGCGGCGTCCGGGTGCACGGCATCGACCTCTCCACGGCGATGGTGGCGAGGCTCCGGGCCAAGCCCGGCTCCGAGGACATCGGCGTGACGATCGGCGACTTCGCCACGACCACGGTCGAGGGCACGTTCTCGCTCGCCTACCTCGTCTTCAACACCATCATGAACCTGACGACGCAGGACGCACAGGTCGCCTGCTTCCAGAACGTCGCCGCGCATCTCGCGCCGGGAGGCTGCTTCGTGATCGAGGTGGGCATTCCTGATCTCCAGCGGCTCCCGCTGGGCGAGACGTTCCGGCCCTTTCACGTGAGCGCGAGACACATCGGCTTCGACGAATATGACGTCGCGCGGCAGGGCCTGATCTCACATCACTACACCGCGGGCCCCGACGGCAACCTCGAGCCGTATTCGATCCCGTTCCGCTA
>DATCPV010000376.1:0-4105 GCA_036569885.1 Gaiellales bacterium
GGCCGGTTGCGGCACCGCACGGGGAGAGACGGATGACGTCGCCTCGACCACGGGCAATCCCGCGGCGGCCAGGCGCTCGATCAGCGCCACCTTGGCGTCGCTCGGAACCACGGCGGCCTCGTTCTGGAGCCCGTCCCGCGGGCCGACCTCGACCACCGTGACCGACCGGCTCACAGCGGGTCGACCTCGGCCAGCACCTGGCCGCGGGCGACCATGTCGCCCCGCCGCACCACCACCGCTGTCACGATCCCGGCCGCAGGCGCGGACACCGCCAGCTCCATCTTCATCGCCTCGAGCACCATCAGCGGCTCACCCGCGGCCACCTCCTGGCCGTCGTGGACGTCGACCCGCAGAACCGTCCCGGGCATGGGCGCCTGCAGCGAGCCCCCCGGCGCGGCGGCGACCGCCGCGGCGTCGTCGTCGGCGCCGATCCGGTACTGCCAGCCCTGGTGAAGGACGTACCCACCGGCGGTCTCGACCCGTGGGCCGGGGGCGCCGAACGCATGCCAGATATCGTGGTGCGCCGCAGCCTGGGCCGCGCGGCGGACGTCGCCGGGCAGCTCCGGCGCCAGCTCTCCGCGCCACCTGAGCCCGACGAAGTCGATACCCGCCTCGCCGGCTCTGAATCCGGGCTGGTCGAGCAGCCAGCGCAGGAAGCCGAGGTTCGTGTCCACCCCCAGCACCACGGTATCGGCGAGCGCCGCCGCCATCCGCTCGATGCACGCGTCGCGGTCCTGGGCGTGCGCGATCAGCTTGCCGAGCAGCGGGTCGTAGCGCACGCCGACCTCGTCCCCCTCGCGGACGCCTGCGTCGATGCGCACGCCGGGCCAGGCCGGCGGCCGCCACCGCAAAAGCCGGCCCGTCGCCGGCACGAAGCCCGCCGCCGGGTCCTCGGCGTAGAGGCGGCACTCGATCGCATGCCCGCGCAGCTCCACGTCGGCCTGTTCGAGCTCGAGCGGCTCGCCGGCGGCGATGTCGAGCTGGGCCCGCACCAGGTCGATCCCAGCGACGGCCTCGGTCACCGGGTGCTCGACCTGCAGCCGCGCGTTCAGCTCCAGGAAGCACCACTCGCCGTCGTCCGTCACGAGGAACTCGACGGTGCCCGCGCCGTGGTATCCGGCCGCGGTTGCGATCGCGACCGCCGCCCCTCCGAGCGCCGCCCGCAGGTCGTCGCCGACCACCGGCGAGGGCGACTCCTCGACGATCTTCTGGTGGCGGCGCTGCAGCGAGCAGTCGCGCTCGCCCAGGTGGATGCACGCTCCATGGGCGTCGGCGAGCACCTGCACCTCGACGTGGCGAGCTCCGGCGAGCCGCCGCTCGAGATACACGCGATCGTCGCCGAACGCCGCGGCCGCCTCACGCCGGGCCGACTCGAGCGCCTGCTCGAGGTCGCCCAGGTCGTCCACGGCCCGCATTCCCCGCCCGCCGCCGCCCGCGGCCGCCTTCACCAGGAGCGGCGTCCCCAGCCGCCGGGCCGCGCGCTCGAGCGCCGCGTCGGAGAGGTCATCGCCGGCATACCCGGGCGCGACCGCGACGCCGGCCGCCTCGGCCAGCCGGCGGGCGGCGATCTTGTCGCCCAGCGCCCGCATCGCTGCGGCCGGCGGCCCGACCCACCGCATCCCGGCGTGCTCGACCGCCTCGGCCAGATCGGGGTTCTCGGCCAGGTACCCGTAGCCCGGATGGACGGCGTCGGCGTCCGCCGCCGTTGCGGCCGCCACCACCTCGGGGATGCTGAGGTAGCTCGAGATCTCCGTCGCGCCGTCGGCCAGCTCCACGTGCAGCGCGCGCCGGTCGTCCGGCTCGAACACCGCGTGGGCCGCGACGCCCTGCTCTCTGCACGCGCGGATCACGCGCACCGCGATCTCGCCGCGGTTTGCGATCAGGAGGCGTGCGATTCCGGCGACCATGTCGGCGGCCGCTTGCCCAGGAACGCGTCCAGGCCCTCGCGGGCCTCGTTGCCGGCGCGGGTGATGGCAAGCCGCTCGGGCAGGTCGGGCAGCGCGAGCCCCGCGGTGGCGTCGCGCACCAGCTGCTTGGCCGCCGCGATCGCATCCGGGCCGCTGGCCAGGTAGGCGAGGACGTAGTCGGCGACCGCATGCTCGAGCCGGTCGGGCTCGCAGACGCCATGCACGAGGCCGATCGCCAGGGCGCGCTGCGCGTCGAAGCGCTCGCCGGTGGTGAACAGCGCCCGCGCGTGTCCGGGGCCGATCGTGCGCAGCACGTACGGCGAGACGGCGGCGGGGATCAGGCCAAGCCGGGTCTCGGTGAACCCGAACGTGGCGCCGGACACCGCGACGGCGACGTCGGCGCACGCCACCAGGCCGGCGCCGCCGCCGAGCGCGTGGCCGTTGACCCGGGCGATGATGGGCCGGGGGCAGGCGTCGATCGTCTCGAACATGGTGCGGGCCATCGCGGCGTCGGCGACGTTCGCGTCGTGGTCGAGGTCGCGGGCCTTGCGCATCCACTCGATGTCCGCCCCGGCGCAGAACGCCGTTCCGGCGCCGGTCAGCACGATCACGCGGGTGCCGTCCCCCGACAGTGCCGAGATCATCTGGGTCAGCTCGACCATCACCTCCCGGTCGAGCGCGTTGCGCGCATCCGGGCGATCGAGTGTGATCGTCGCCACGAGGCCGTTTCGATCCAAGCGCACGCTGCTCACATCCGGAACACCCCGAATGTCGTCTCGGGCACCGGCCCGCAGGCCGCGGCCGCGAGTCCCAGCGCGAGCACACGGCGAGTGTCCAGCGGGTCGATGATGCCGTCGTCCCAGAGCCGGGCGGTCGAGTAGTACGGGCTGCCCTCGCGCTCGTACGTCTCGAGGATGGGGGCCTCGAACGCCTCGCGGGCGGCCTCGTCCATGTCGCCGCGGACGGTCGAGAGCACGCGCGCGGCCTGCGCCCCGCCCATCACGGAGATGCGCGCGTTCGGCCACATCCACAGCTGCCGGGGCGAGTACGCCCGGCCGCACATCGCGTAGTTCCCGGCGCCGAACGATCCTCCGATCACGACGGTGAACTTGGGCACCTCGGCGCACGCGACGGCGGTCACGAGCTTGGCGCCGTCCTTGGCGATGCCGCCGGCCTCGTACTCGCGCCCCACCATGAACCCGGTGATGTTCTGCAGGAACACGAGTGGGATCCGGCGCCGGGCCGCGAGTTCGATGAAGTGCGCTCCCTTGAGCGCCGACTCCGAGAAGAGGATCCCATTGTTGGCCAGTATCGCAATCGGGTAGCCCATCAGGTGGGCGAACCCGCAGACAAGCGTATCGCCATAGAGCGCCTTCCACTCCTGCAGCACCGAGCCGTCGACGATGCGGGCGATCACCTCGCGCACCTCGAACGGCTTGCGCAGGTCGGCGGTGACGGCGCCGTGGAGCTCGGCCGGGTCGTACGCGGGCTCAGAGGGCTCCCGCCGCAGCCACGGCTCAGGGGCCGGATCGCCCAGGTTCCGCACGATCTCGCGCGTGATCGCAAGGGCGTGGTCGTCGTCTGCGGCCAGGTGGTCGACGACACCGCTTTGGCGCGCGTGCACGTCGGCGCCGCCCAGCTCCTCGGCGGTCACGTCCTCGCCGGTGGCGGCCTTCACGAGCGGCGGACCGCCCAGGAAGATGGTGCCGGTGCCGCGCACGATCACCGCCTCGTCGCTCATCGCCGGGACGTAGGCGCCGCCCGCGGTGCACGACCCCATCACCACGGCGATCTGGGGGATGCCGGCGGCCGACATGCGGGCCTGGTTGTAGAAGATCCGGCCGAAGTGGTCGCGGTCGGGGAAGACGTCGGCCTGCAGCGGGAGAAACGCGCCGCCCGAGTCGGCGAGGTAGATGCAGGGTAGGTGGTTCTGGGCCGCCACCTCCTGCGCGCGAAGGTGTTTCTTGACCGTCATCGGGAAGTAGCTCCCGCCCTTCACGGTGGCGTCGTTGGCCACGATCATGCACGGCCTGCCGGCGACGGGGCCGATGCCGGTGACGATGCCCGCCGACGGAGCCTCGCCGTCGTAGAGGCCGTGTGCCGCCAGCGGCGCGAGCTCGAGGAAGGCCGCGCCGGGGTCGATCAGGCGCTCGATCCGCTCCCGCGCGAGCAGCTTGCCACGGGCGTGGTGGCGCTCC
>DATCPV010000377.1:0-5395 GCA_036569885.1 Gaiellales bacterium
GGCGTGCGCGCCGACGCCGGCATCGTGCCCGAGCCGACCGCGTTCGAGGTGTGGGTGGCCTGCCGCGGCTCGCTGACACCGACGTTCACGGTCACCGGCCGCCCCGGCCATGCCGAGATGGCCCAGCCGCACTGGCGTGACGGCGGTGCGGTGAACGCGATCGAGAAGATGGGCCTCGTGATGGACGCCGTCGCCCGCCTGCGCGAGGAGTGGCGCGGCAGCCCCGAGCAGCGCCACGCACACCTGCCTCCGGGCGACATCGTCCCCGTCAAGATCGGTGGCGGGGAGTGGACGGTCACCTACCCGGCCACATGCCGGATGACCTGTGAGGTCACCTACCTGCCCGGCCGGGCGGACGCCGACGGCTGGGGCCGCGACGTCGAGGCCGAGATCGCCGGGTGGATCGCTCAGGCCGCCGCGGCCGACCCGTGGCTGCGCGAGCATCCGCCGGCGGTCGAGTGGGATCTCGACATCCCGCCGGCCGAGGTCGATCCGGCTCTGCCGATCGTGCAGACGATGCTGCGGTCGACCGCCGCGGCCGGCCGGCCGGGGGTGCTGGGCGGGCTCGACTCGTGGTTCGACGCCGCCACCTTCACCCGCTTCGGCGACACGCCGTCGATCGGATATGGCCCGCGCAGCATCGCCTGGGGGCACACGGTGGACGAGTACGTTCCCGTCGAGGATCTGGTCGCGTGCACGCAGGCCATCGCACTCGCCGCGGTGGAGCACTGCGGGGTCGTGGGGTGACCGCCCCGACGAGGATCGCGAACCCCGACGACGCCGCGGTGGTCACGCGGCTGTTGAAGGCCTTCTTCAGCCACGAGGGTCGCGAGGTGCGGCACCTGCGCCAGAACGTCGAGGCAATCCTGTACGACCCCGGCCGCGGGTTCTTCACGCTCTCGGGCGACGCGGCGGTCGCGACGACCACCGTCCGGATCTCGGCGAGCGGCGGCGCGAGCGCCGAGATCGAGGAGATCTGGGTGCAGCCCTCCGCGCGGGGCCGCGGCCTGGGCGCGAGCCTGCTGCGAAGCGCCGTCGACGAGTGCCGCCGGCGCGGCATCGAATCGATCGAGCTGCGCGTCACGCCCGACGATCGCGAGCTCGGGATCCCCGACTTCTACACCAAGCAGGGCTTCCGCCACCGCGGCCGCCAGATCATGGAGTTCACAGGCGAGTAGGATGGGCCGATCGAGCCGAGAGGAGTGCTCATGAGCGTCGCAGCAAAGGGCGCGGGCTGGCAGGTCGACGAGGTGAACGAGATTCCCCCCGTCAAGCCCGATTGGCCGGCAACATGGAAGTCGGTGCGCCACCATTTCGGCATCACCGCATTTGGCGTGAACGCGGTCACCAAGGACGCCGACAAGGTGCTCATCCCCGAGCACGACGAGGCGGAGTCGGGCCAGCAGGAGCTCTACTTCGTCCACGCCGGCGAGGTGGTCGCGACCCTCGACGGCGAGCGAACGACGGTGCCCGCGGGCGGCATGGTCGCCGTCGACCCGGCGGTCAAGCGCATGTTCGAGTCGGCCGCCTCGCCGACCACGCTGATCGTCATCGGGGCACCCGTGGGAGCGGCCTACGCGGTCGGCGCGTGGGAGCTCTAGCCCGCCGCGTCAACATCGCCGACCCGGCGTTCGCCTACGACGCCGAGGATCCCGCCGGCTATGGATCGGGCGGGCTCCGGCTGGGCAAGCTGATCGGTGGTTCCATGTTGGGCATGAGCGTGTACGAGCTTCCGCCCGGCCAGGCGATCTGCCCCTACCACTACGAGTACGGAGAGGAGGAGTGGCTGATCGTGCTGCAGGGCCGGCCGACGCTGCGCCATCCCGGCGGCGAGGACGAGCTGGAGCCGTGGGACGTCGTCTGTTTTCCGTCGGGGCCCGACGGCGCGCACGCCGTGCGCAACCGGACGTCCGAGACGGTCAGGGTGCTGATGGCCTCGACCGTCAACGCCCCGGCAGCGAGCGTCTACCCCGACAGCAACAAGATCGCGATCTGGACCGGTAACCGGGACGACGACGTCATGGTGCGCAAGGGCGACGCGGTCGGCTACTGGGTGGACGAGCTGAACGGCAGCGCGACGACCTGAAGCGCGACGCCATCGGCGTCGCCCGTCGCGCCGTCGGCGATCTCGCGGCGCAGGATGGCAAGGCCGATCGGCCCGAACCGGGCCGAGTCTGCCACCGACGTCACGCGGCCCACGTCGGCCACCGCGACGGTCACGCGCGTGCCGGGCGCGGGCGCCGCGCCCTCGAAGCGCAATCCGCGCACGCCCCTGTTCGCATGGCCACGGTAATGCAGCCGCGCGACCGGCTCCTGGCCGGGGTAGCAGCCCTTCGTGAAGCTGATCGCCCGATCCTCGAGCCCCGCCTCGGCCGGCATCGACTGACCGTCGAACTCGCGCCCGAAGCGGGGCATCCCGGCCTCGATCCGGGCCACCTCCCACGCTTCGGCGGAGACGGCGCCGTTGCCGGGAGCGGTCGCGAGGAGGCGTTCCGTGCCGACCGGCGTCGAGAGCTCCGCCAGGGCGCCCTCGGCCTCGCCCCACACCAGGGCATAGCCGGCCGGCTCGACGACAACCTGCTTCCGGAACCGCGCCCGCAGCAGGGTGGCGAGCACGTCCTCGACGGTCTCGGGCGGACAGGCCAACACGAGGTCGTCACCCGTGCGAAAGACCTCCAGATCGGCGATCACGCGCGCCTTGGGCGTGAGCAGGAGCGCATAGCACCCGGCGCCCGGCGCGAGCGCCTCGACGTCGTTCGAGACCATGCTCTGCAGGTACGAGACGGCGTCGCGCCCGCTCGCCTTCAGGAACCCCCGCTCAAGCACCTCCGCCATACCCGCAGGGTACTACCGCAGTCATCCGCGCCGGTTAGAGTGATGCCCTTGTCCGCCTCGCCCACCGACGTCTTCTGCAGCCGGCTGCAGGCGCTGGTCGACACCGACTCGCCGTCGGGCGGCCTCGCGCAGGAGGGGGTGGCCGAACAGGTGGCGGCGTGGCTCGCGCCGGCCGGCGGCACGCAACGCTGGGTGGAAGAGCCCGACAACCCGGCCCGGAGCCTGATCGTCACGCTCACCGGCGACGGCGGCCCGATGGTCGCGCTGCTTGGCCACCCGGATACGGTGTTTGCGGCTGGCACGGCGACGAGGTGGCGGTTCCGGCGCGAGGGCGACCGCTGCACCGGCCCCGGGGTCGCCGACATGAAGGGCGGCCTCGTGCTCGCCGCGATGGCCGTCGAACGGCTGGCCGTGATGCCCACACGCCCCTTCTCGGAGCTGCGCCTGCTCGTCTGCGCAGACGAGGAGGTGCGCCTGCGCGCGCCTGCCGCCTGTGACGAGGCCCGTGGCGCGGCTGCCGCGCTCGTATTCGAGTGCGGGCGCCGAAACGGCGACATCGTGTCGGCCCGCAAGGGCGCGCTCTGGCGGACGATGCACCTGCGCGGCCGCCCGGCCCACGCCGGGGCCGACACCGCCCTTGGCCGCAGCGCGGTCTCGGCGCTGGCCCACGAGGTGCTGCGCATCGAGGGCCTGACGGCCGGCCGCACGGACATGACGTCTGTGGTGACCACCGTCTCGGGTGGCGACGCACCGAACACCGTCCCCGGAGAGGCACGCGCCGCAATCGACATCCGCTCGGGCGTGGCCGCCGACCTCGACTTCGCCGAGGCCGAGCTCGAGCGGCCGAGTGTGTACGACGGTGTGACGACCGAGCTTGACGACCGCGGCACATGGCCGCCGATGCCGGTCGCGACCGAACTCGTCGAGCTGGCCCTGGGGCACGCCCGCGACGTCGGTCTCGCGATCGGTACCGAGCGGTCGGGCGGCGTCTCGGACGGCTGCTGGACGGGCAGGTGGGGGATCCCGACCCTGGACGGCCTGGGCCCGGTGGGCGGCGACGATCACACCGAGGCCGAGTGGATCGAGGTGGCGACGTTCGAGCAGCGGCTCGAGCTGACCGTCCGCCTGATCCAGAGCATCTGCGCCGCGGCGATCTAGGACCGAGGCGCGTAGATGGGCACGCCCGCGACGGTCGCCGCGAGGCGGTAGCGCCGCGCGAGGATCGCGGCGACCCGGCCGGAGGGGTCCATCGAACCCGGAGAGTCGACCTCGATGACGAGGGCGGGCGGGTGCGGGCCGGCCAACATCGTGCGCGCCTGGCCGAGCGCGCCGGGGATCGCCTGGATGTTTCGGAACCACATGTAGCGCAGCGACGGATCGCGGTCGGCCAGGTAATAGATGTCGGCGGCCGCCCACATCACGAAGATGCGCTGGTGCGGATCGGTGTGGGTGCGGACGTAGCGCACGACCGCGGCGTCGGTGCGCAGGTGCGGGTCGCCGGGAAACACGGCGCGCGCCTGGGCGTTCGGCGAGTCGAACCACAGCGGCACGGTCACGACGGCCGTCGCAACGACCGCCGCCGCAATGAGCGCGATCGCCGGCAGGCTCCGCCGCCGCCACAGGTCGGCGCCGCCGATTCCGGCCAGCAGCGCGAGCGGCGGGGCCATCTGCTGGTAGTAGTGGTTGTGGAAATTCCCGCCGCCGATCACGCCCAGCGTCGCAAAGGCCAGCCACAGCACCGCGAGCAGCGGCCAGCGCCGCCAGCCCACCACGGCCACCAGGGCGAGAACGCCGAGGCCGCGTGCGGCGGCCCCGAGCGAGTGCCACGCCACGTCCAGCCGGGCTCTCAGCGAGCCGGTCACGATCGAGTCGGCCTGGTCGCGGTAGGTGACCATCGCGTACCACCAGTCGTGGAAGTTCGGTGCGCTCAGAGCCGCGACGACGACCGGCACGAACGCGGCCGCGACCAGCACCGCCGCGGGCCTGAGCCCGGCCCGCCGGCGCGTCCACACCAGGTAGACCGCCGCCGCAGCGCCGGCGTCGAACGCGGACTGCTTGACGAGCACGGCGCAGCCGGTGAGCAGCCCCGCAAGGATGAGCCACCGCAGCGCCCCGCGGTTCAGGTAGAGGACGAAGGCGAGCATCGACGCCCCGGCCACCACGGCTGCGAGCAGCTCGCCCGAGAGCGTGAACGACTCGATGAACGGTGAGGAACCGACGGTTGCCAGCGTCAGTCCGGCGATGGTTGCGGGTATCCTCCCGGCCACCCTGGCGGTGACCATCATCGTCATAAAAGCGAGCAGCGCCGCCGCCACGGCCGCACACGCGCGCAACGCCTCCGCGGAGCCGCCATCGATATGGAGCATCGCCCGAAAGACGAGCAGCAGGCCCTGCGGGCGATCGACCCAGGCGCCCCCGTACAGAACGGCGCCGTGACTCCAGAGGCGGGCGACCTCGGCGTACCCGCCCTCGTCGGCGGTGAGGGGGGCGCCGAAGAAGGGCCGCCGGACCAGCACGGCAAGCACCATGGCGGCGGCGATGGCGAGCGCTGGGGCCCGCC
>DATCPV010000378.1:0-3086 GCA_036569885.1 Gaiellales bacterium
AGCTTGAGCAGTTCCAGGCCGGCATGCGGAAGCGTTACTCGGACGACCACATCCTGGAGGAGTTGCGCGCATGCGCCCATCGCCTCGGGCGGTCGCCGACGATGCGCGAGTTCGAGGCCGATGCGGGTACCACGGTCCATCCGCAAACTGTGATCGAGCACTTCAAGTCTTGGAACCGAGCCAAGCGGCTCGCCGGTCTGGTGCCGCGCAGATTCGCGACCCAGGACGAGTTGCTGCGGCTCCTGCGCGACCTCGGCGATGAGCTCGGGCGCGTGCCGACGGCAAAGGACATCGAGGCCCGCAAGGGCGCGATGCCCTCGAAGTCGCTCTACTGGCATACCTTCGGGTCGCTCAACAATGCCCTCAAGCAGGCCGGCTTCGACGTGCCGGTGGGGGAGGAGCGGCTCGAGCGGGCGGTCGAGCAGGGCGCGGCCCTGTCGCTGCGCAGCGGCCGCCTGCCCAAGTTCGCCGACTGGGCGCAGGCCCGGCGCACGGATCCGACGATGCTCACCGAGTGGCAGGTGTACCGCATGTTCGATGCCCGCCGGGGAGCGTGGTCGACGTTCCAGTACCTGATCCGCAAGCGGCTCGAGCAGCGCGGCGTGTCGATCTCCCCCGAGGGCCGCGTCAGCTGATTGGACCGCAGACGGGGCACGACGAGCGCTCGAGCAGATCGAGCGCCGCCACCTCGGAAAGCGCGGTTGCCAGCAGTTCGGCCCAGACGCCGGAGCACAGGTCGACGTCGAGGAGGCGGTCCCAGTGGAGCGTGTTCAGCCCCACCGACACGCGCACCTGCGCCACCGCGGGCGCGCCCGGCTCCGCGTCGGAGGCCGACGTGAACTCGAGCGGCGCGTACAGGGTGACGGCTGCGCAATGGTCGCCGGAGCGGATGCGGGCGATGTAGAAGGGCGGCTCGGAGCCGCCGAGGTCGACGTAGCGGTACCCGCGCATGGCGGGCTCGAGGGGGACGATGGCGTGCGAGCAGCCGGAACGGATGCGCTCGGCGTCAGCGGGACTGAGCCCGTCGGGAGTGGGTGCGGAGGCGGGATGCATACCTACGTAGTCGGCGCGCGGACACCGCCCGCCATCCCCCGACGGCGCTAACGCACAACAGATGGGATGCAAACCAGCCCCATCGCGTCCACCGCCCCTCAAGAGATGGGTCGCGGGCGCCGATTCACTTGTGGAGAGAGTGGTACCTGTCCGCCGCCGGATCCCAAGAGAAAGCCCACCCCAGCTATGTCCGCCATGCCCGACGACGATCCCATCGCTGTCACCGGCCCCGTCCCGGAACAGTCGGAGTTCGACTCGCCCGAGGTGGTCGAGGAGCTCGATCTGAGCGACGGCCCGGCCCCGGCGGTCGACCTGCTGCACACCTACGTGCGCCAGATCGGCGACGGCGCACTGCTGACGAGGGCCGAGGAGCTCGAGCTCGCCCGGCGCAAGGACCGCGGCGACAACGATGCCAAGCACCGGCTGGTCGAGGCCAACCTGCGCCTCGTGATCAGCATGGCGCGGGGGTACTCGTCGGCCGGCGTGCCACTGCTCGACCTGATTCAGGAAGGCAACATCGGCCTCATGCGCGCGGTCGAGAAGTTCGATCATTCGCGCGGCTACAAGCTCTCGACCTACGCGACCTGGTGGATCCGCCAGTCGATGTCCCGGGCGATCGCCGACCAGGCCCGCACCATCCGGCTCCCGCTGCACGTGCTCGACGTGATCAAGAAGCTGCACCGGGCCAGGCGGTCGCTCACCCAGAAGCTCGGCCGCGACCCGCTCATCGAGGAGCTCGCAGCGGAGCTGAAGCTGCCCGCCGAGCGCGTGCTCGAGCTGCAGCGGATCATCGAGGAGCCCGTCTCGCTCGAGGGCCCCGTCGGCGACGGCGAGTCGCACTTTTCGGAGCTGGTGGAGGACACCACCATCCGCGGGCCCGAGACGTGGCTCGTGCGCCGCGAGCGCGAGCAGGAGCTGCAGACCGCGCTCGAGGAGCTGTCGGAGCGCACCCGGCAGGTGCTCGCGGCCCGCTTCGGCCTCGGCGACCGCGACCCGGCGACGCTCGAGCAGGTCGGCGCCGAGATCGGCGTCACACGCGAGCGCGTCCGCCAGATCGAGACGCGCGCGCTGCGCGAGCTCGAGTCGAAGAACCCCGGCCTGCGCAACTTCCTCCGCGGCCAGGAGAGCTAGCCGCCCGCGCGGGCGGTCCCGCAAGACTGGCAGACTTCGGCGCGTGAACTCGCTGCAGTCGTTCTGGCACGCCACCACGGATTTCTGGGGCCACATCACCGATGTGCGCTTCTCGGCGCTCCTGATCGCGGTCGGATTCACGCTGGCGAACCTGATCCTGCGAGCGAGCGCCTGGCGGATCATCCTGCAGGCCGGCTATCCGGAGGGGCGCGTCCGCTGGCGCAGCATCGTCGGCGCCTACCTCGCCGGGGTCGGGGTCAACAGCATCGTGCCGGCACGTGGCGGCGACGTGATGAAGGTCTACCTTGCCCACCGGTCGATGCCGAAGGCGGCCTACACGACGATCACGTCGAGCCTGCTGGCCGAGACGCTCGTCGACGTCGTGATCGGCCCGGCGCTCCTGATCACGGCCTACCTGACCGGCCGGATCCCACACCTGCCCGCGCTGGGCCACCTGGCCGCCTTCGAGTGGAGCTTCTTCGCGTCCCACGCCCGCTGGTTCATGCTTGCGGTGGCGGTGATCCTGATCCTGCTCGGCGTGTTCTTCACCTACGTCGAGCGGCACGTGGTCGCGTTCTGGGACCGGGTGCGGCTGGGGCTCGCGATCCTGACAACTCCGCGCCGCTATTTCCGCACCGTGGTGCCGCTGCAGCTCCTCGGCTGGTGCTGCCGGATCGCGGCCATGTACTGGTTCCTGGCGGCCTTCCACGTGCCGGCGGGGGTTGTCACCGCCGCGCTGGCGCTGGCGGCCCAGAGCGCTTCGACGCTCCTGCCGCTGACGCCCGGCGGCGTGGGCACCCAGCAGGCGCTCCTCGGCTACATGTTCCGGCAGGCGGCCCCAACCAGCCGCGTGCTCGCCTTCAGCGTCGGCATGCAGTTTGTGACCACGCTCGCAAACGCCC
>DATCPV010000379.1:0-3364 GCA_036569885.1 Gaiellales bacterium
GGCCGATCCCGCCTGGTCACTCCCAGCACTGGTCGCCGCGGCCGCGGGAACGGCCGCGCTCCTGCGGCTCACGGCGTCGGCGCGCAGCGCCCGCGTCGCCGCTGCGCGCGTACGCGAGGGCGCAGCGGCACCTCCCGCTCACACGCCGCTCGGCCTGGCCGAGACGATCGCGATCATGCTCGCCGGCCAGGGCTGTGCGCATCTGGCGCTACTCGCTGCCGGCGCGAGCGCGCATCCGGGCCAGTTCGGCGCCGTCGCATTGCACGTTGCCCTCGGAATCCTGGGAGCGGTTGCGGTGTGGTCGGCCGACCGCACGCTTTCGCGCTCGCTCGGCGACCTCGACACGGCCGTCGCCACAGCCCGCGAGCTCTTGCTCGCCGTGCTCGCCGTGGCGCATCGCCCGCCGGCCGGAGCGCCGGCCGGACATCTGCCCCTCGCCGGACGCCACGGCCGCGCACCGCCTGCCCCCGCCTGACCCGACCGCTCCGGCGTTTCCTGCGCCGGTCCCAGATCAGGAGGTCTGTGCTCGACATGCGCGTGCGCGCGCTCGCGATCTTGGTGCTGCTCGTGCCCGCCGTCTTCCCGGCGGCGGCGCAGGCGCATGCGACCCTGCTTCGCACCGACCCGGCCGCCGGAACCGAGGTTGCCCGTGCCCCGGCCCGGATCGTCCTGCACTTCGACCAGCAGGTGGCCGACGCCGGCACCACCGCGGTCTCGAGCACCGGGGCGTCGGTGCTGTCGGGTCGCGCGCACCCCTCTCCGGGCGATTCGAAGGCACTGATCGTCCCCCTGAAACCGCGGCTCAAGGACGGCGACTACACCGTCCGCTGGAAGGTCGTCTCGGCCGACGGCCACATCGTTTCCGGCGTGATGGCGATCGGCGTCGGCCTCAACCGCCCTCCGCCCCAGGCGGCGTCGACCGAGACGTCGGCGCTCGACTGGCCCTTCCTGATCGCGCGCTTCGTCTACTACTGCGGCCTCATGCTGCTCGTCGGGGGGGCGGTGTTCCGGGTGTGGGTGTTCCGGCCGGTGATGGCCACGCTGGCGGGACGGCCGCGCGAGATGGCCGAGCTGCGCGAGCAGGCGCGGGCCAACTCGGTGCTGCTGGCGTCCGCGGCGCTCATGCTGGCCGGCGGCTGGGTGGCCCTGACGCGCGAGGGCGCGGAGGTCGCCGGAGTCTCGTTCTGGCAGGCGTTCAACCACCGCGGCCCGATCGGATCCGCGCTGCAGGCGACCCGCTTTGGCCGCGAGTTCGGCCGCGGCATCGACCTCGGCGCCGCGTTCTGTGTCGTGACCGCGGCCGCATTTGCCGTCTCGCGCCGCAGCCGCAACGCGGCGATCGTCCTCGCCGTCCCGGCGGCGCTTCTGGGCGTGTGGGCCGTGATCGTGCCCGGTCTGTCGGGTCACGCCGGTGACCCCGGCCTCGGCCTGCCCGCCGTCGTTGTGGATGCGGTGCACACGGCCGCCGCGGCGGTCTGGATCGGCGGCCTCTTCCAGCTCGTTGTGGTGACGCCCCACGCCACCCGCGGCCTTCCCGACGCCGACCGGTCGCGCGTGCGTGCCACGGTGGCCGGGCGGTTCTCCCGGATCGCCCTCGCCAGCATCGTGGTGCTCGCCGCGACCGGCACCGGACGCGCCCTGTGGGCGGTGTCGTCGCCCGCGGAGTTGTGGCAGACGGGCTACGGCCGCGCCCTGCTGGTGAAGACCGCGCTTCTGGCCTGCCTCGTCGCGCTGGGATACCGCAACCGCCACGACCTCACGGCCGTCGGAGCGATCCGCCGCCGCGGGATGGCCGAGATCGGCCTGCTCGGAGCGTTGCTGGCCGTCGTCTCGCTCCTGACCGACCTGCCACCTGCCAACACGCCAGGGTTCGCCGCCGCCGCCCCGCAGCCGGTGCGAGCCGGCGGCCCCGTCAGTCTGCCGCTTGGAAAGACGGGGCATTTCACGCTCTGGCCCGGCTACGCCGGCCGCAACGTGATCGATCTGCGACTCCCGGGGCACGCCCGCACGGCGAGCGTCGTCACCGGAAACGGCGCCGCGCGAACGACGCTGCGGCAAGCGCCGGACGGGTCGTATGCGGGAATCCTGCCGGCGCTCCCGGCCGGTCGTGTTGCCTTCGTGATCGCCTCCGGGAACGGCCGGTTCGGGGCGACGGCGACACTGGGCGCACACAGCGGCGCCATTCCGGTGCCGGCGGCGCCGGCGGTGACGGGACCGGTCGCCGCCGGCGAGGCCGCCGACCTCGCCGTGGGCGCCCAGCGGGTCGGCACCCACGGCGTACGGCTGACGGTGCTGTCCCCAACGGGCGGTGCGACGGCCGACGCGCTCGCGCTCGTCGACGGGCACGTGGCGACGCCGTGCGCCGGCGTGCGCGGCGTCTGCTACCAGGCACACGTCACCGCCAGGGCCGCGACGGTAGTCGTGTCGGTGCGCCGGCCGGGCCGGGTGGCCGCGACCGCCCACCTACAGCTGCCGGCCGCGAATGCGCAACCGGCGACCGGGCTCGTGACCGTCGTGAGCCGCAACTTCGCCGCGCTCCGCAGTCTGCGGGCGATCAACGTCCTGAAATCGGCTCCGGGCCGGTCGGTGACCACGCACTACATCACGCAGGCCCCGAATCGGCTCGCGATCACCGTGCGCAGAGGCGAGCACGCGCGCATCATCGGCTCGACGCGCTGGGATCTGCAGCCCGACGGGACCTGGACACGCTCCGTGACGTTCCCCGTGCAGCAGCCCGACCCGTACTGGGCCCCGACCTCACAGGCCGCCTACGTCGCCGGCCGCAGCCACGGCATGGTCCAGGTGACGCTCGTGCAGCCGGGCGGGCCGACGTTCTTCCGGCTCTGGATCGACCGGCGATCGCACCAGGTGGTGCGGCTGAAGATGATCACCAACGCCCACTTCATGAGCGAGCGCGAGCTCGACCTGAACCATGCCCCGCCGGTCGTGCCCCCCACGTAGAACCGGTACGAGTACGATCCCGCGCGATGCCGGCTTTCGCAGAGCAGTGGGACGCCATCGTGGCGGCCCAGCCGTCGGACTGGTCGTCGCTGTTCCTCGAGCTGCGGCTGCGCGACGCGGTGCAGTCCGAGGAGTGCGCGCTGGTGATGTCGCCGCTCAACCCGTGGCACGAGGAGGACTGGCGCAGCGGCGTCTTCCACTTCCGCGCCGCCCGCACGTTCGGCTACGGCGCGGCCGCCCAGCTCGTGAAGAAGCGCCTGGAGACGCTCGACAGCGTCGGTATCATCGGCGCGCTGAAGCTGGAACGGCGGATGTCGGACGTGCGCCCGGTCGTCACTCAGGGCGTCATCTGACCGCCAACCCGCTCGACAAGCAATGCCCCCGTGGCCCTGCTTCATTGGCG
>DATCPV010000380.1:0-3082 GCA_036569885.1 Gaiellales bacterium
GCCCGGGGGACGGCAGAATACCACCGGTGGTTCAGTCGGCCCAGGAGACGCGTTCGGCGCGTAGCTGGTCGACGATGCGACCCAATTCGGCGGGCGTTGTGAAGTGGATCTCGACCCGTCCGCCACGCGGGCCGCGGCGGACGCCTGCGCGCAGGGAAAGCGACTGCCAGGCGGCGTCGACGACGAGATGGGAGAGCTCGTCATCCATCGCCCCCGGGGCCTGCTTGGCGGCGGGCTTCGGACGGCCGGCGCGCTTGGCGGCGACCTCGAGGTCGCGCACCGACCAACCCCGTGCAACCGCGGTCTTCGCCAGTGCAACCCGCTCGTCCTGCCCGGAGGCCTGCAGCACCGCGCGGCCGTGGCCCTCCGAGAGCGTCCCGGCCGAGATGAGGTCGAGCACCGCGTCGGGCAGCTCCAGGAGCCGCATGGTGTTGGCGACGGCGGGCCGGCTCTTGCCCACACGACGGGCGATCTCGGTCTGGCTCAGATCGAGCTCGTCGGCAAGGACGGCGTACGCCCGGGCCTGCTCGATCGCGTTCAGGTCTTCGCGGGCGACGTTCTCGGCAAGCGCCAGGATCAGGAGCTCGCGCTCGTCCGCCGTCCGTACGAGCGACGGGATCGTGCGCAGCCCGGCCAGCTGGGCCGCGCGCCAGCGCCGCTCGCCTGCGACGATCTCGTAGCCGTCGCCGGCATCGCGCACGATGATGGGCTGCACGACGCCGTCGGCCCGCACGGATTCGGCGAGGCGCTCGATCGCGTCGTTGTCGAACACGCGCCGCGGCTGGCGCGGGTTGGGGCGCACCTGGGAGATCTCGAGCTCGACCATGGCCACGTGGTCGGTGGGGAACTCGGCGACGAGCGCCGCCAGGCCCCGGCCAAGGCCGCGTGGACGGTTCGGCTCAGCCACGCTCGACCACCTCGAGCGCCGCGCGGTAGTAGGCGTCGGCGCCGGCGGAGGACGCGTCGTAGGTCGTGATCGGCAGACCGTGGCTGGGGGCCTCGGCCAGGCGGATGCTGCGGGGCACGACCGTGTCGAACACGAGCGGCCCGAAATGGGTGCGCACCTCGCTGGCGACGTCGCTCGCAAGCCGGGTGCGGGCGTCGTACATCGTGAGCAGCACGCCGGTGATGCCGAGGCGCGGGTTGATCCGTGTGCGCACGAGCTCGATGCTCTGAAGCAGCTGGGCTAGGCCCTCGAGCGCGTAGTACTCGCACTGGACGGGCACGATCAGCCGGTTCGCGGCCGCCAGAGCGTTCACGGTCAGCAGGCCGAGCGACGGTGGGCAGTCGACGAAGACGTAGGGAAACCGCTCCTCGGTGCCCACAAGCAGGTCGCGCAGAAGCGTTCCGTGCTCGGAGAGCGTGGGCAGCTCGACCTGAGCCGCCGCCAGATCCGGGTGCGACGGGACGAGCCAGAGATTCGGCACCCCGGTCTCGACGACCACCTCGTCGAGGGGCCGGCCGTGCAGCAGGTCATAGGTGCTTGCACTCATCTGCTCGGGCCGGAATCCGAGTCCAGTGGTCGCATTGGACTGCGGATCGAGGTCGATGAGCAGCACCGGCGTGCCCGCCTCGGCGACGCATGCGGCCATGTTGATCGCCGTCGTCGTCTTGCCGACGCCGCCCTTTTGGTTTGCGAGGGCGTAGACGCGTCCGCTCATGTGCGAGATCGTACCTGTCCGAGCGGACGCTTGGTGGCCATTCCCGGCCGGCGCGGGAATCGTTCCGGCGTGGGAGCGCGTTTCGCCAGCAGGACGAGGTGGCGATTCGGGCGCACGGCGGCCGCTTCGGCGAGTGCCCCGCCGACCTCGCTGGCCGCGCGCTCGAGGGCCGCGACATCGGTGTCAGCCGTCCACAGCAGGACGTGACCGCCCGTGCGGACGAGCGGCAGGCACAGCTCAGACGCCGCCGCTGGGGGCGCCAGCGCCCGTGCCAGAGCCAGATCGAAGGCCTCGCGGCCGTCGCCGCGGGCGAAGTCCTCGGAGCGTTCGTGCACGACCGGGCAGCGCAGGCCCAGCGCCGAGGCGGTGCGACGCAGGAAGTCGCACTTGGCCGCCGACGCCTCCAGCAGCGTGACATCGATGCCGATGGCGATCGCGATGGGGACGCCGGGGCTGCCCCCGCCGGAGCCGACGTCGACGACCGTGCCGGGTTCGAGCCGTAGCACCAGGTCGAGGGCCGTCAGCGCGTCTACCACATGCAGGTCCCAGGCCGCTTCGGGGTCGCGCACGGATGTGACGGACACCGGCTCGGCGACGAGCAGGTCGCGATAGGCGCGCAGCGCCGCCTCGGGGTGTTTCACGTTTTACACCTCGGCCGGATCGTCGCCCGGAAGGACGACCACGTGCCGGTTGGGCTCGACGCCCTCGCTGGTCGTGCCGACACCGGGGATCTCCTTCAGGTGCAGATGCACGATCTTGCGCTCGACGGACGTCATCGGCTCCAGCGCGACCGGTTCGCCATCGCGGCGGGCCTCTGCCGCAGCGCGGTCGGCGACGGCACACAGGACCCGCTCCCGGCGCTCGCGGTAGCCCTCGGCATCGATGACCACCTCGACCGGATCGGCCTTGCTGCGATGAAGCATCGCGTTTGCGAGGTACTGAATCGCATCGATCGTCTGGCCGTGCCGGCCGATCAAGAGGCCCAGGTCAGCGCCGGACACAATGCCTGTGACGCGGCCCTCGGCCTCCTCGATCTCGACGTCAGCGTCGAGGCCCAGGCCGGACACGACCTGCGTGAGCAGCTCACGCACGAGGGCGGCCGCCACGGAGTCGTCCTCACGCGGCGGGGCCAGAGGCGACTCGGACGCCGCGTGCGCCGGCGCCGCCTGTGCGGGCTCGGTCGCAAGCGCGGCGATGACCCGGGCGGGCTCGTACCCGACCCCCAGCAGCCCGCGCTGACCCTCGGACAGCACGACGAACTCGATCTGCTCCCGATCGAGCCCGGGATAGCGCCGCTCGAGCTCGTGCAGCGCCGCCCACCGCGCCTCACCCACCGTCTCGCCGGTGGCCTCGACCCGCACGGCCGGCTCGTTCACCGCTTGCGGCCGCCCCGGCGCTGGCTCGATCGGCGGCCCGCCTGC
>DATCPV010000381.1:0-10010 GCA_036569885.1 Gaiellales bacterium
CCTCACCCTCGAGGATGGTCGGCACCCGCCCGCCGATGTCGCGCCGGGACAGCACCGAGAACATGACCGCCGGATCGGTCGGGGCGAGCGCGGCTCCCACGATCGCGGCGGTCGTCCACGACACGGGCAGGATGATCTGGGCGGCGAGCGTGCCCAGCGCCGCCGTCAGGAACGTACCGGCGACGCCCAGGACGGCGATGGGGCGGAGCGACGGCCGCACCCGCCGCCAGCCCATCTCCAGGCCGCCGTCGAACAGGATCGCGATCAGGGCGACGACCCCGATGCGCTCGACGTCGCGGATCGACACCGGCTCGGACAGGCGGGGCTGGATGTCGGAGATCGCCGCCGCGGCGATCAGGAACACCACCGGGGCCGGCACCCGCAGCCGAGCGGTCAGGCGGGTCGAGACGAGCGCCAGCCACAGCCCGGCCGACACCACGGCGAGCACGACCGCGAAGTCTCCGATCTCGGTCATCTCCCGGGTTGTACACAACCTCGGATACCATCCGCCGGGCGATGGCGGCAGGTTTCGTGGGCATCCTCAGCTTCGAATTGCACCTGCCGGACGGCGGGTCGCTCAAGGCCAAGCGCAAACACCTGCTGCACACAAAGGCTCAGCTGGAGCGGCGTTTCGGCGCCTCCGTGGCCGAGGTCGACTACCACGACCGCTGGCAGCGCTCGCGCCTGACGATGGCCATCGTGCGCCGCGAGCACAACGCCGTCCAGCAGGCCCTGGTCGATGCCGAGCGCTTCCTGTGCATGCAGGAGTACGAGCTGGCCGGGTCGACTCGCACCGTCCTCTCGGTCGAGAGCGACCTGCCAGCGGTCGGGCGGTACTGATGCCCGGCGACCGGATGCGCAGGGTGAACGAGGTGCTGCGCGAGGTGCTCGCGGAGGGCGTGGAGGCCCTCGGCGACCCCGGGCTCGGCTTCGTCACGGTCACCTCTGTGCGTGCGGCCCCCGACGTGTCGAAGGCCAGCGTCTATGTCAGCGTGCTCGGCTCGGAGCGGCGCCGGGCGCGGTCGCTGCGCGCGCTCGAGCGCGCCCACGGGGTGCTCCAGTCACGGATTGCGCGCGAGCTCCACCTCAAGCGCACTCCGCAGCTTTCCTTCCACTATGATGAGACTCTTGACCAGGCGATGCGGCTCGAGGAGCTGATGAGCCGTGAACAGGATGCGCCGGTCGAGGCCCAGCCCGGAATGACCGACATCGCACTCGATACCGACCTGGAGGCCGTGGTCGCCGCTCTTGCTGCGGCAGACCGCGTCCTGATCGCGACCCACGAGAACCCCGACGGCGATGCGATCGGCTCGATGACCGCTGCGGCCGCCGCGTTGCGGCAGCTGGGCCGGGACGTGCGCACCTACCTCGAGCCGGAGTCGACGATCCCGCACGAGGTCGCATTCCTCGACACGAGCGGCGTGGAGCGGCACATCGATCCGGCCACGCTCGACGGGTGGGCGCTGCTCGCGCTCGACTGCGGCAACGAGCGCCGCCTAGGCGGCCAGTACACCGATTTGCTGGCGCACTGTGCGCCCGTCATCGACGTCGACCATCACCACGACAACAGCCGCTTCGGCGCCGTGAACCTGGTCGACGGACATGCCTCGTCGACCGCCGAGATCCTGGTGAGCATCTTCGACCGGCTGGGCGTCGAGCTCACCCCGCCGATCGCCGAGGCCCTGTACGTCGGCCTGGTGACCGACACCGGCCGCTTCCAGTACCGCACGACGAGCCCCGCCGCGCTGCGCCTGGGTGCGCGCCTGGTCGAGGCCGGCGTCGACGTCCACAAGATCTTCGAGCGCGTGTTCGAGAGCGTCCAGCCCGGCAAGCTCAAGCTGCTGGGACGCGTGATCGACCACGCCGTGTCCTATTGCGACGGCCGCCTGCTGGTCTCGCACGTGAGCCGCGATGACCTCGCGCTGGTCGAGGGCGACGAGGCCACCACCGAGGGGCTGATCGACCATCTCCGCGCCGTCGAGGGAGTGCAGGTGGCCGGCCTCATCCGCGAGCAGGTGCCGCTCGCAGACGGGAGCCTCGCGCCCAACCGGGTGTCGCTGCGCTCACGCGGCCTGATCGACGTCTCGGCGATCGCGCGGCTCTCGGCCGGTGGCGGGCACAAGCAGGCGGCGGGCTTCTCGCACGCCGGCAGCGTCGACGACATCCGCGGGTTCATCGTGTCCGAGGTCAGCGCCCAGCTGGCCGAGTCGGCCGCGTAGCGGCCCGCCCGATGCCCGAGATCACCGGCCTGTACCTGGTCGACAAGCCTTCGGGACCATCCTCGTTCGCGGTCCTGCGCGGGCTGCGCCCGGCGCTCGGCCGCAAACTGGGCCACGCCGGCACGCTCGACCCGTTTGCAACCGGCCTGCTGCTGGTCGTCGCCGGCCGGGCGACGCGCCTGGCCACCTACCTGTCGGGCGTCGACAAGGGCTACTCCGCGCTGGTGCAGTTCGGGGCGGTCTCGACGACACTCGATCCGGAGGGCGAGATCAGGCCGGCCGGACCCGCCGTCGATGCGAGCGCGGTGCGGGCGGCGGCCGAGAGCCTGCGCGGCGAGATCGTCCAGGCCGTCCCCGCAGCCTCGGCGGTCAAGATCCACGGCGAGCGCGCCTACGTCCGCATGCGCCGTGGCGAGGCCGTCGCCCCGGCGCCGCGCCGCGTGACGATCCACCGCCTGGACGTCGATCGGTTCGACGCCGACACACAGCGGGCCGCGATCACCGTCGAATGCTCGAAGGGCACCTACATCCGCCAGGTGGCCGCCGACCTCGGTGTGGCGACCGGCGCCGGCGCCTACTGCCTGGAGCTGCGGCGAACGCGGGTGGGGGAGTTCGACGTCGCCGATGCCGGCTCGCCGGAGCAGGTCGCGGCCGACCCCTTCGGCCATTGGTACCGGTCGGCGGCCGATGCACTGCCGCACCTGCCGTCGCGGGCGCTCGACGACGATGAGCGCCGCGACGTCGCGCACGGCCGGGCGCTGCGGCGGCTCGGCGAAGATGGAGTGACGCGCCTGCTCGCCGATGGCGAGCTGCGCGCCGTGGCCGAGCCGCGCGGCGAGCACCTGCAGCCGGTGGTGGTGCTGTGATCGTCCGCCAGAGCCTGGCCGACGTTCCGGCGGGCGAGCGGTCGGTGGCGCTCGGCAGCTTCGACGGCGTCCATCTCGGCCACCGGGCCGTGATCGGTGCCGCCGTCGCAACGGCCGCCGAGCGTGGCCTGCGCTCGGCGGTGCTGACGTTCCACCCGCCGCCGATCGCCGTGCTGCGCCCCGAGGTGAAGCTGGTGCAGCTCTCGTCGCTCAGCCGCCGGGCCGCGCTGGTCGCAGAGCTCGGGGCCGACGAGCTCGTGATCGTCCGCTTCGACCGCGAGTTCGCCAAGCTCGACGCGGACGAGTTCGCAGCCCGCGTTCTCGCCCAGACGCTGGGCGCCCGCCACGTGAGCGTGGGGGAGAACTTCCACTACGGGCGCGGGGCCAAGGGCAACCCGGCGAAGCTGGCCGAGGAGGGACAGCAGCTGGGATTTGACGTGCACGCCGAGCCGCTGCTCGAGATCGACGGCGCCCCGATCTCGTCCTCGCGGGTGCGCGAGCTCGTGGCGACGGGCGCTGTCGAGGAGGCCGCCGCGCTCCTGGGACGGCCGCCGTGGCTCGAAGGGGCCGTCGTGCGCGGAGACGGCCGCGGGCGCGAGCTTGGCGTCCCGACCGCCAACCTGGCCCTGGTCCCGCGCTCGCCGATCGTCGCAACCGGCATCTATGCCGGCACCGCCCACCTGCCCGGATCGAGCCACCAGGCGGCGATCAGCATCGGCTACAACCCGACCTTCACGGCCGACCGCAGCGAGGTGCGGGTCGAGGCGCATCTGCTCGACTTCGACGCCGACATCTACGGCTCGCCGATCCGGCTCGACCTGGGGAAACGGCTCCGCGATGAGATCCGCTACGACGACGTCGCCGACCTGCTCGCCCAGCTCGACATCGATATCGCGGCCGTACGCGCGCTCGGCTGACCAGCGCTATGCAGGGACCGGCGTGCGGCCGAGGCTCTCGATCGTGCGCCGCAGCCCCTCGTCGAGCGAGATCCGCGGCTCCCAGCCCAGCACCTCGCGGGCCCGGGTGATGTCGGGCTTGCGCACCTTGGGATCGTCGGTGGGGAGCCCCTCGAACACGATCTCCCCCGTCGTCGCGGTCAGGTGCACGATCTTCTCAGCCAGCTCGAGCAGCGTCATCTCGTCGGGGTTACCGACGTTGACGGGTTGGTGATAGTCGCTCATCGCGAGCCGGAACAGCCCCTCGATCAGGTCCTCGACGAAGCAGAACGAGCGCGTCTGGCTGCCGTCGCCGAACACGGTCAGCGGCTTGCCCTCGAGCGCCTGGCGCAGGAACGTCGGGATCGCGCGGCCGTCGTGCTGGCGCATGCGCGGCCCGTACGTGTTGAAGATGCGGGCGATGTGGGTGTCGACGCCCTGCTGGCGGTGGTAGGCCATCGTCATCGCCTCGGAGTACCGCTTGGCCTCGTCGTAGACGCCCCGAGGGCCGACCGGATTGACGTTGCCCCAGTACTCCTCGCGCTGCGGGTGCACCTCGGGGTCGCCGTAGACCTCTGACGTGGAGGCGATCAGGAACCGCGCGCGCTTGAATTTCGCCAGGCCGAGCGCGTTGTGCGTGCCGTAGGAGCCGACCTTCAGCGTCGCCAGGGGCAGGCGCAGATAGTCGACCGGGCTCGCGGGCGAGGCCAGGTGGAAGACGACGTCGACCGGCTCCTCGACGTCGATGTACTCGACGCAGTTGTGGTAGCGGAAGTCGAATGTCTCGCCGCGGAGCCGCTCGATGTTCTCGAGGCTGCCCGTGTCGAGGTTGTCCAGGCAGATGACGCGCCATTCGCGGTCGAGCAGGTACTCGCACAGGTGCGATCCCAGGAATCCGGCTCCGCCGGTCACCACTGCAGTGCTCAATGGGCCTCCATTACGGTGGAAGAGATGGAGCAGTGTAGGGGACAGGCCCCGTGCTCCGCCGGGGACAGTCCCCCGGCACTTGCAGGGGCTCTGCTACCCTGCCTGCCGGCCGCACCGCGGAGTTGCGAAGCTTGCCGACGCAGCCCTGGGATGCCGGCGACGAGACAAAACGAGGCAAGGAGGTTGAGCGATGCCGCTCACCCAAGAGCAGAAGACGGAGCTGATCGGGAAGTTCGGGGCAAGCCAGACCGACACAGGCTCCACCAAGGTGCAGGTCGCCCTGCTCACGCAGCGGATCAGCGAGCTCACCGAACATATGAAGATTCACAAGCACGACCACCATTCCCGTCGCGGCCTGCTCAAGTTGGTGGGCCGCCGCCGCCGGTTGCTGACCTATATGCAGAGGCACGACCTGGATGGATACCGGGCACTGATCAAGGAGCTGGGACTGCGCCGCTAGGGCGCGCCAGACCGGAGGATGGCCCGCAATTCTGCGGGCCCGAGGAGAGAAGAGAGCGATATGAGCATTGCAGTTGAGTCCGGCGCGACGCGCCTGACCGCGACCATCGGCGACAACGAGATCAGCTTCGAGACCGGAGCGGTCGCCAAGCAGGCGCACGGTGCAGTCTTGGTGCAGCAGGGAGGCACCGTGGTGCTGGCCACCGCGGTCGGCCGGACCGAGGGCCGTGAGGGAGCGGACTTCTTCCCGCTCACGGTGGATGTCGAGGAGAAGTCGTACGCCGCGGGCAAGATCCCCGGCGGGTTCTTCAAGCGCGAGGGACGTGCCGGCGAGAAGGCGATCCTGACCGCGCGGATGGTCGACCGGCCCATCAGGCCGCTGTGGCCGAAGGGGTACAAGAACGAGGTCCAGGTCATCGTGACGACGTTCTCGGCCGACCAGGTGCATCCGCACGACATCCTGGCCATCAACGGCTCGTCGGCGGCGCTGATGCTGTCGCCAATGCCGTTTCTCGGCCCCGTCGGCGCCGTCCGGATCGGCCGCATCGACGGCCGCCTGGTGATCAACCCGACCCTGCCCGACCTGAAGGACTCGACCCTCGACCTGATCGTCTGCGGCTCACCCGAGGCCATCACGATGGTCGAGGCCGGCGCCCAGGAGATCGCCGAAGAGGATCTGATCACGGCCCTCGAGCTCGCCCACGGCGAGATCAAGAAGCTGTGCGCACTCCAGATCGAGCTGGCGGCCAAGGCCGGCCAGCCCAAGTGGGTCGACGGAGCCGTCACCGAGTCGCTGCGCACCACCCACGCCCCGGCCCTGTCCGCGGCCATCGCCCAGGACGGGCTTGCGGCGCTTCCTGCGCGCATCGACGCGCTGATGCGCTCGGACCTGCCCGAGATCGGCGGCGGCTCGACCGACGCCGACGTGCTCCAGCGCCAGCGGATGCAGTTCGGGTTCGCCCAGCTCGGAGTCGAGCTGCGCGACCAGGCGGTCTACCCGCACGTCAAGGAGCAGTTCGGGGATGACATCCGCGGGCTGACCGACGCCGAGCAGGACTCCAAGGACCTCAAGTCGGCCAAGCGGCATGCCCTCTACGAGCGCATCGCCGCGACGATCCGGTTGCCCTTCCCGGCCCGGGCCGAGGCCGAGGGAGGCGGGCAGGGCCCGCTCGATCCCGCCGCCAAGGCGGCCGTCATGGCCATGTGCGACAAGCTCTACAAGGAGACGGTGCGCACCAAGATCGCCGTCGACAAGCGCCGGCCGGACGGGCGCTCCGAGACCGAGATCCGTGGCATCACGTCGTCGGTGAGCGTCATGCCGCGCACGCACGGCTCGGCGCTCTTCACCCGCGGCCAGACCCAGGCACTCACGCTGTGCACGCTGGGAACGGCCAAGGAGGAGCAGCGCATCGACGACCTGTCCCTGGACGAGACCAAGCGCTACATCCACCACTACAACTTCCCGCCGTTCAGCGTCGGGGAGACCGGCTTCATGCGCGGCCCGAAGCGGCGCGACATCGGCCATGGCGCGCTGGCGGAGCGGGCACTCGTGCCCGTCATCCCGAGTGCCGCCGACTTCCCCTACACACTGCGGCTCGTGTCGGAGATCCTGGAGTCGAACGGCTCCTCGTCAATGGCATCCGTGTGTGGCTCGACGCTCTCGCTGATGGACGCGGGCGTCCCGATCAAGGCTCCTGTGGCCGGGATCGCGATGGGGCTCATCAAGGAGGGCGACGACTACGTCATCCTGACCGACATCCAGGGCGCCGAGGATCATCTCGGTGACATGGACTTCAAGGTGGCCGGCACCGACGCCGGGGTCACCGCGCTGCAGATGGACATCAAGATCACCGGTGTCACCACCGAGATCCTCCGCAGCGCCCTGAGCCAGGCCCGTGATGCCAGGATCCACATCCTGGGCAAGATGCGCGAGGCCATCGCCGAGCCGCGGGCCGAGCTGGCCGCGCACGCGCCGCGGATCGTCACCACCAAGATTCACCCCGACTTCATCGGCATGGTGATCGGCAAGGGTGGCGAGACGATCCGGGGGCTCGAGGCCGACTACGAGGTGCAGATCGACATCGAAGAGGATGGCACGATCCGCATCTACGGCGTGAACGGCGAGCTGGCCGAGCAGTGCCGCCTCGCCATCGAGGCCATGACCAAGGAGGTCGAGGTCGGCGACGAGTACACCGGCAAGGTGGTCAAGATCACCGACTTCGGCGCATTCGTCGAGTTGCGCAAGGGCGTTGACGGGCTGTTGCACGTCAGCCGCATCCTGCCGCGCGGCAACCGGCTGCAGTCGGCCGCCCAGGTCATCGACCGGGGCGACACGGTGCGTGTCACCGTCGCCGAGGTCGACAAGGAGAAGGGCCGCATCGGCCTGACCCTGCTGGCCAAGCTCGACGGCGACACCGAGATCACGCCAGAGCAGCTGGTCGAGGTTGCCGAGAACACGCCTGCCCCGGCGCGCGAGGAGCGCCCGCCCCGGCGTGGCGGCGATCGCGACCGTGGGCCCAGGCGCCGCTAACTGACCCAGCTGGTGGGGCGGGCGGCACTCCCGCCCGCCTCACCGCTTCTGGGCCGTTGGTAGCATCGTCGTCGTGCAGCGTTACACCGTCACCAGCCTCGACGGAGGCGAACGGATCGTCTCCGAGCGCGTCGCGTCGGTGCGATCGGTCGCGATCGGGATCTGGATCGGGGCCGGCTCGCGTGACGAGACGCCCGGCCAGGCCGGCGTGTCGCACCTCATCGAGCACCTGCTGTTCAAGGGGTCCGCGCGCTACTCGACGATCGAGATCGCCCAGATCTTCGACGGCCTCGGCGGAGAGCTGAACGCCGCCACCGGCCGTGAGTACACCGTGGTGTACGCCCGCGTGCTCGACGCCCACCTCGAGGCGGCGCTCGACGTGATGGCCGACATGGTGCTGCAGCCGCACTTCGACGGCGACGAGATGAACGCCGAGCGGGAGGTGGTGCTCGAGGAGATCGCGATGTACGAGGACACCCCGCAGGACCTCGTGCACGACCTGATCGCGCAGGCGGTGTTCGGTGACCATCCCCTGGGCCGGCCGGTGATCGGCACCGAGCAGGTGATCTCGACCGCCACCCCGGCCGACGTCCGCTCCTACCACGACTCGCGCTACGTCGGCCCGAACATCGTCGTCGCCGCCGCGGGCAACCTCGACCACGAGCCGCTGGTGCATGCCATCCAGACCCGCTTTGCGCCGCTCAGCCGGATCCCCGACCCGGCGGCGGGCGTGCGGCCGGTGTGGATCGGCGAGTCCGCGCCGCGATCGCTGTTTCAGCAGAAGGACACCGAGCAGTTCCACATCGCGCTCGGCGGGCTCGGGCTGCAGCGGTCCGACCGGCGCCGGTTCGCCGGATCGCTGCTCGACTCGATGCTGGGAGGGTCGGCCTCGTCACGCCTGTTCCAGGAGATCCGCGAGCGGCGGGGGATGGCCTACTCGGTCTACACCTACGCGTCGCAGTACGCCGACACGGGGATGGTGGGCGTCTACCTGGGCACGCGCGAGGACAATCTGGCGGAGTGCCTGCGCATCGTCGCCGACCAGTTCCGGGTGATGGGGGACGGCGGCTTCGAGGAGGCCGAGCTCGCCCGCGCGAAGGAGAACCTGAAGGGCCGCATCATGCTGTCGATGGAGTCGACGTCCAACCGGGCCAGCCGGCTCGGCAAGTCCGTGCTCACCGACACCGAGGTGCTGTCGCTCGACCGCATCTGCGCCGAGATCGATGCCGTCGATCCCGACGCGATCGCGGCGCTCGCACGGCAGCTGTTTGCACCTGAGCGGCTGTCGGCGGCGGGCATCGGCCCGAGCCGGGAGCGCTTCGGCGAGGCCGTTGCGCTGCTGAACCCGGACCTCGCGGGAGTCACGGTCGCCTGACCATGGTGCGGGTCGCGATCTCGGGCGCGACCGGAGCGGTCGGCCGTGCCCTGATTCCGGCAGTCGAGGCCGCCCCCGACCTCGAGCTCGTTGCTCGTGCGGCTCCGTCGCTCGGCGTGACCCTGGCCGAGGCGCTCGCGGCCGGCGCCGACGTCGCGGTCGACTTCTCGGTGCCGTCCGCGGCCGCCGCTGCCTGCGAGGCGGCGATCGCCGCAGGCGTCCCGCTGGTGCTCGGCACGTCGGGCATGGACACCGGTGAGCTTCACCGCCTCGGCGAGCGCGCCGCCGAGGCCGGTGTGACCATCCTGCACGCCCCCAACTTCGCCATCGGCGCCGTCCTTTTGATGCGCTTTGCCGACCAGGCGCGGCCGCTGATGGACGCCTGCGAGATCGTCGAGCTGCACGCCGACACCAAGCGCGACGCGCCGTCGGGCACCGCGCTCGCGACCGCGGCGCGGCTGGGCGGCGACGTGCCCATCCACAGCGTCCGCCTGCCGGGGCTCGTCGCCCACCAGGAGGTGATCTTCGGCGCGCTCGGCCAGACGCTCACACTGCGCCACGACACGACCTCTCGCGAGGCCTTCGTGCCCGGCACGCTGCTTGCGATCAGGCGCATCGGCCAGCTGCCGCCGGGCCTCACGAGCGGCCTCGAGGCGCTGTTGTGATCCGTCCCGAGCCCGTTCCCGACCTCGACTGGGA
>DATCPV010000382.1:0-1556 GCA_036569885.1 Gaiellales bacterium
AGGAAGTCGTTTGCCGGGCCGTGCTCGAACAGGAACGGGTGGAAGAGGTCGATCCCCGGCTTGAGCGTCCCCGCCGCGACCATCGGGCCGCCCACCGGGTACTCCTCGACGGTCGCGTTCCTGCCGCAACCCACGCCGCTCTGCTCGAAGTAGACCGTGCCGAACGAGTTCACCGCGGCCGCGGAATGCACCTTGCCGAGCGGGTTGGGGATCACCGTCCGCGTCTTCTGGGCGATGTTGTAGCGCCACACGTTGAATACCGCGCCCGCCTTCGACTGGGTGAAGACGGCGAAGTTGCCGTTCACCTGGCCGGCCTCGAGGACGCCGCGCGCACCCGGCACCGACGCCAGCACCCGGGTCGCGCCCGTGGTCAGGTTCACGAGCAGCACCTGCTGGCCGGGGGAAGACCCGTCCTCGAGGCGATGAAACAGGAGCCAGTGGCCCGAGATGGAGGGCTCGTCCTCGATCGCCGGCGTGTTCACCCCGGCCGGCGGCCCGCTGCGGGCATGCGTCTGGAGGTTGAAGAGCCGGATGCTCTCCTGGCCGCCGTGCACCTGGGTGTACGCCAGCGTGTGGCCGTCGATGCCCGTCCCCAGCCCGGCCTGCGTCCCGGGCGCGTTCACGCGGAAGCGGGCGCCGCCACCGGCCTGCGCGTACGCGTTGTAGAGGTGAGGGTGGAGCCTCGAGTTCTGCACCCAGGCGAGCTCACCCACCGCCGCCGATGGTGACTCCTCGTTGACCGGCGGCGGCTTGGCCTTGACCGCTGACTGCGGCAGCGGCATCGCCGTCGCAGCGGCCGGCGCGACCAGCGCGGCGAGGCACACGGCGGCGGCCGTGGCGAGCCGGCCGGTCATCCGAGCGCGGCGAGGGCGTCCGCGGCCAGGGCCTCCAGGAGCCGGCGCTTCCAGGCCGTCATCTCGAGGCCGGGCAGGCCGGCCAGCGGGTCGTTCGGGTCGAGCAGGCGGGGCAGGTTCGAGACGCCGATCGCCGCCAGGCGCGTGCGCCCGGAGATGCGGGCGGCCGCAACGCCGCACAGGGCAAAGCTCCAGGCGGCTCGCTCGCCGGCGCGGACATACACACTCACGTCAGGCGCCTGCGGCACGGCCACGGCGGTGACCAGCTCGCCCGGCTCGAGGGTGAGCGTCGAGCGGTCGTCCGCGCTGGCCTTCCGGTAGAGATCGGCGAGCGGGAACGCCTCGCGTCGGTTGGTCGTCACGGCCGCGTCCAGCGCCAGCAGGGCCGCCGCCAGGTCGGACGGCGCCACCGAGATGCAGTCGCCCGGCTCGAGGCCGTGCTTGCGATGGTCGCCGATCTGCGCATAGCAGGTGTCACCGCCGCGCAGCCAGCAGGTCAGGTCGGGATGGCGGTAGTACCAGCAGCGAACCGCCTGGCACAGGTTGCCCGCCACGGTGCCCATCTCGCGCAGCTGGGGCGAGCCGATCGCCGCGGCGGCCTGGGCGAGCACGGCGAACCGCGCGCTCACGTCGGGGTGCCGGGCGACGTCGGCGATGCGGGTGGCCGCCCCGATCCGCAGTCCCTCCCCCGCGGCCTCGATC
>DATCPV010000383.1:0-2378 GCA_036569885.1 Gaiellales bacterium
AGCTGAAGGAGTACGTCGACCGGCGCAGGATCGAGCTCGGCGACTGACCACGAGCGAGGAGACGACCATGGCAGACAGGCTGGCGGCGAGCATGGGCCGGCTCGGCACCGAGACGGCGTTCGAGGTGCTGGCTCGGGCCAAAGCGCTCGAGGCGTCCGGGCGGCGCGTGATCCACCTCGAGATCGGCGAGCCTGACTTCACGACGCCCGGGCACATCGTCGAGGCGGGCATGCGCGCGCTGCACGACGGCCACACCCACTACTGCCCGGCCCCCGGACTGCCCGAGCTGCGCGAGGCCTGCGCCGCCCACCTGTCGGCGCATCGGGGCCTCGAGATCGATCCCGGCCGCGTCGTGGTGGCGCCGGGCGCAAAGCCGTTCCTGTTCTTCGGCGTCCTGGCGACGTGCGAGCCGGGCGACGAGGTGATCTATCCCAACCCGGGCTTCCCGATCTACGAGTCGGTGATCCGCTTCGCCGGCGCGACGCCGGTGCCGCTGCCGCTGGTCGAGGAGCGCGGGTTCGCGTTCACCGCCGACGACCTGGCCGAGCGGCTGACGCCGCGCACGCGGCTCGTGATCCTGAACTCGCCCGCGAATCCCACCGGCGGCATCGTCGACTCGGCGCTGACGGCCGAGATCGCCGCGGTGCTCGCCGGCCACGACTGCTGGATCCTCACCGACGAGGTCTACTCCGAGATGCTCTACGGCGAGCGGCACGACACGGTCGCCGCCCACAACGACCTGCTCGACCGCACCCTGCTCGTGGACGGGTTCTCAAAGACATTTGCGATGACCGGCTGGCGGCTGGGCTATGCGGCTCTGCCGAGCGCCCTCGTGGAGCCGATCACGCGGCTTCTGATCAACTCGGTCTCGTGCACGGCGCCTGCCGTGCAGCTCGCGGGCGTGGCGGCGCTCCAGGGGCCGCGCACCGAGGTGGACGCGATGCTGGCCGAGTTCGACGTGCGCCGCGGCGCGGTGGTGGCCGGTCTGAACGCGCTGCCCGGAGTGTCGTGCGTGATGCCGCAGGGCGCCTTCTACGCCTTCCCGAACATCACCGGTACCGGCATGGATGCGCGCTCGGTCGCCGACCGGCTGCTCACCGAGGCGGGCGTGGCCGTGCTGGCCGGGACGGCGTTCGGGGAGTTCGGGGAGGGCTACCTGCGCCTGTCCTACGCCAACTCGCTCGAGAACATCGAGGAGGCGCTCGGCGCCATGGGCGACCTGCTCGCGACGGCGCCGGTGTGAGCGGCCGGATGGCCGCGCGCATCGTCGTCACCCGCCGCATTCCTGAGCCGGCGCTCGAGCTCCTTTCGGCGGCGGGCGAGGTGTGGGTCTCGCCGCACGACCGGCCGCTCCATACCGACGAGCTGCACGCGGCGGTGAGCGGTGCCGATGCGGTGGTGACACTCCTGCACGACCGCGTCGACGACGCCTTCCTGGACGCGGCCGGCCCCGGCCTGCGGGTGGTGGCCAACGTCGCGGTGGGCTACGACAATGTCGACGTGGCCGCGTGCGCCGCGCGCGGAGTGGTGTGCACCAACACGCCGGGCGTGCTGACCGATGCCACCGCCGATATCGCCTTCGCGCTGATCCTGGCATCGACCCGGAGGCTGGGCGAGGCCGAGCGCATGATCCGCGCCGGCGGCACCTGGTCGTGGAGCATGTTCTTCATGCTGGGGTCGGGCCTGCAGGGAAAGACGCTCGGGATCGTCGGCCTCGGCCAGATCGGCACCGCGACCGCTCGGCGCGCGCGGGCGTTCGGGATGACGATCGCCTACACCGCCCGGCGCCAGGCGGATGCCGCGCTCGAGGCCGAGCTCGGGGCCACCCGGCTCGATCTCGACGAGCTCTTGGCCACGGCCGACGTGGTGTCGATCCACTGCCCGCTCACCGACGCGACCCGGCACCTGATCGACGCCCGCCGCCTGCAGGTGATGAAGCCCACGGCCTACCTCGTCAACACCGCCCGAGGGCCCATCGTCGACGAGGCGGCGCTCGCCGAAGCGCTGCGCGCGGGCACGATCGCCGGCGCCGGGCTGGACGTGTTCGAGCGCGAGCCGGCGATCGAGCCGGCGCTCTACGAACTCGAGAACGTGGTGCTGATCCCGCACCTGGGCTCGGCCACGATCGAGACGCGCACCGCGATGGGCGTGCTGGCGGCCCAAAACGCGGTCGCCGTGCTGGCGGGCGAGCCCCCGCTCACCCCGATCGGGTGAATAACCGGTGCCAGGCACCCAATATTCACGCCGAAAAGCGGGGACAGTCCCCGGTCCGGCTCGGATGCCGTTTGGCGCAGGTCAGGCGTTGAGCGCGGCGGCCATTGCGGCCATGTGCGCCGGCGTGCTCCCGCAGCAGCCGCCCACCAGCTCAACGCCCAGAC
>DATCPV010000384.1:0-3148 GCA_036569885.1 Gaiellales bacterium
CACGGGACGTCCCGAGTACCGCACCCCGTTGCTGTTCATCGTGGGGTTCATCGTGTTCTTCGTCTTCGGCGGCCTCTCGGGCATCACCCTGGCGGCGGTCCCGTTCGACCAGCAGGTGACCGACACCTATTACGTGGTCGCCCATTTCCACTACGTGATCTGGGGGGCCGCGGTGTTCCCGCTCCTGGGCGGCCTCTACTACTGGTTCCCCAAGGTCACGGGGCGGATGTACAACGAGCGGCTCGGCCAGACCACCTTCTGGCTGGTGTTCATCGGCACGAATGTGACGTTCTTTCCCATGCACATCTCCGGCCTGCTGGGGATGCCACGGCGGGTGTGGACGTACCCGAGCGCTCTCGGCTGGGGGCCCGAGAACCTCGTGTCCACGCTTGGAGCGTTCTTTCTCGCCGGCGGGCTGGTCCTGCTCGCTGCGAACCTGATCGTGAGCGGCTTCCGCGGGCCTGTGGCCGGGCCGGATCCGTTCGGCGGCGGTACGCTCGAGTGGGCGACGAGCTCACCGCCCCCGCCGTACAACTTCGCTGTCATCCCCAAGGTCACAAGCGCCTACCCCAGCTGGGATCGGCCCGACCGGGAATCAGACGTGCGCCGGCTCGAGCAGGGTGAGCTCGTGCTCGAAGGCGGCCACCGGACGACCTCCTCGACACCCATCGACGCGCACCTCGACGCGATCCTGGAGATGCCATCGGAATCGCCGTGGCCGGTGACGCTCGGGGTCCTGGCCACGCTCGGCTTCGCGTTCGTGCTCTCGAACCATCTCGTGATGGCTGCAGCGACGCTCGTTCTCGCCGCCGTCGTCGTCGCCGCCTGGCACTCGGGCGAGCCCGAGGCAGCCGCCGCATGACGACGGCGACCGCACGCCGCGGAGCCCGCCCGAACGGCTGGTACGGGATGGTGATCCTGGTCGCCACCGAGTCGGCCATCTTCGGCACCCTCCTCGCCACCTACGTCTACCTCCGGTTCCAGGCGCCGGCCTGGCCGTCCGCCGGCGTCCACCCTCCGAGCGTCACGGCCCCGCTCGTGCTCGCGCTCGTGCTCGTCGCCGCGGCCGGCGTGGTGGGGTACGCCTCGCGCGCCGCGGCACACGGGCAACGGGGCGCCGCCCTCGCAGCCCTCGGCACAGCATTTGTCGTTCAGGCCGTCTACCTCGGGTTCCAGATCCACCTCTACGCCGCCGACCTCACCCGCTTCTCGCCCCGGCTGGACGCGTATGCGTCGATCTATTTCACGCTGCTCGCGGTGCACCACATCCACGTCGGGGTCGGTCTCGTCCTCGACGGGTGGCTGCTCATCCGTCTCTCCCGCGGGCTGACGCCCTACCGGCGTACCGCACTCTCGGCGGTCGCGTTGTACTGGTACTTCGTCAGCATCGCCGGGCTCTTCGTGACCGCAACGATTCTGTCCCCGTCATGGTGACTCTCGGCCGAGCACCCCGCCTGACGACGGCGCTGCAGTGGTATGCGGTGCTCGGCCCGCCGCTGGCGTGGGCCGTCCAGCTCGTCGTGGGCTACGGGTACACCGAGGCCGCATGCGGGAGCGGCGGCGTGACCGCAGGGATCGGCCTTCACCCCTGGGAGGCGATCGTGGCGGTCGCGATGGGGCTCGTCGCCGCCGGAGGGTGGGCGGCCGCGCTCGCGCTCCACGTCGCGTCGGGGCGCGGCGAGCTCGACGATCCGCTCGGCCGGATCCGATTCGTCTCGACGGTCGGGGTCGTCATCGGAGGAATCTTCTTGACGCTGATCGTGTTCACCGGAGCCGGGGCGCTTGCGCTCGAGGGGTGCCGGACATGAGTCGCCGCCTCGCTCTCCTGGTGCTCGGCGTCGTCGCCGCCCTGCTCGTCGCCCTCCTGATGGCGCCGCCGAACGGCGCGAGCGGCCGCACGGGCCGAGCCAAGCACCTCGATGTCTCGTTGATCACTCGGGGCGCGGCGCTCTACGCCTCCAACTGCTCGCAGTGCCACGGGGTGAACGGTGCGGGCAGGTCCGCGCCGCGACCGGACCGCGGAGTCGGCAATGTCGCGGGGATCGGCCCCTCGCTGCGAGGCGTCGGCGCGCTCGCGGCCGACTTCTATCTGAGCACGGGGTACATGCCGGTGCAGAACGCCTATGACCAGCCGCGCCGCTCGCGGGTGCTCTTCTCGAAGCATGATCTCCGCGCGCTCGCCGCCTACGTGGCGTTGCTCGGGCCGGGCCCGGCCATCCCTCATCCTGACCCTGCGCTCGGCAGCGTCAGCGCCGGGTTCTCGCTCTTCGCCCAGAACTGTGCCGGCTGTCACCAGATCTCCGCTGCCGGCGGGTACGTCCCGGACTCGGTCGCGCCACCGCTGGCTCCAGACAGCCCGCGCCAGATCGCCGAGGCCGTGCGGATCGGGCCCAACCTGATGCCGCGATTTTCACGTTCGCTGCTCTCCGACCGTCAGCTGGACTCGCTGATCGCCTACGTCCAGTACACGGATGCCCCCTACGACCGTGGGGGATGGTCGCTCGGCCACATCGGCCCGGTGCCCGAGGGCCTCGTGGCGTGGTTCGTCGCCGGAGTCGTCCTCGTCGGCGTCACCCTCACGGTTGGAAGGCGGCTCGTGTGAGGCGGCTGTGGCGCTGGTTTGTGGTCGCGGTCGTCTGGTGGGTCGCGCGCCGGCCGGCATCCGACGACGCCGGGGAACCGCCTCGGATCGTCCCGCCGGGCTCGCCCGCCCCGCGAGCCGAGATCGCCGTCGCCGGGCTCCTCGGCTTGGCGGCCCTGAGCGCGGTCGGCTTCATCGTCGTCTACGCCGTCGACCGCATCCCCGACCAGACCCAGTACCTTGGGCTCACCCTCGGCGGCGCCTTCGGGTTCCTGGCCGCCGCGCTCATCGTTGCGGGCCGGCACCTGGTGGTGACCGAGGAGCTCGAGGGCGAGTACGCCCATCCCGAGCCCGAGGCGGCGGCGCAACTCGCGCAGATCGTCACCGAGAGCGGGAGTCACCTCCGCCGCCGGCGCCTGCTCGCGGCGTCGGCCGGAGCCGCCGCGACCGCGCTCGGGCTGGCGGTGTTGGCGCCTGCCGCCTCGCTCGGCCCCTTCTTCGACCTCGGCCAGTTCACCCGCACGCCGTGGCGGCGGGGGCGGCGCCTGGTCGACCAGTACGGCCGTG
>DATCPV010000385.1:0-6387 GCA_036569885.1 Gaiellales bacterium
GTACTCCGTTGAAGGTGCGCCCAAGCGTCAGACCGATGTGCGAAAAGTGCCGTGTGATCCGGCGCCACGGCAACGTGCTCGTGATCTGCACCAACCCCCGGCACAAGCAGCGGCAGGGCTGATGGCACGCATCGCAGGCGTCAACCTTCCGCGCGAAAAGCGGGTCGAGATCGGCCTCACCTACATCTTCGGCGTCGGCCGGTCCACGTCGAAGGCGGTGCTCTCCGAGCTCAAGATCAACCAGGACACCAAGGTGCGCGACCTCACCGACGAAGAGGTGACCCGGCTGCGCACGCACGTCGACACGCTGACGGTCGAGGGCGACCTGCGCCGGGAGCGGTCGCAGAACATCAAGCGGCTGATGGAGATCGGCTGCTACCGCGGCCTGCGCCACCGGCGCGGACTACCTGTGAACGGCCAGCGCACGAAGACCAACGCCCGTACGCGCAAGGGCCCGAAGAAGACCGTCGGCAAGCAGCGCAAGAAGTAAGCGATCGAGATCGCTCTGAAAGGACTGAATGCCTCCTGCACCTCGTAGAGGCGGAACGCGTGGTCGCGTCCGCCGCAAGGCCCGCAAGAACATCGCCATCGGCCAGGCACACATCAAGACGTCGTTCAACAACACCCTTGTCGCGCTGACCGACAAGGACGGCGGCGTGATCGTGTGGAAGAGCGCCGGCGCGGTCGGGTTCAAGGGGTCGCGCAAGTCGACGCCGTTCGCCGCCCAGGTGACCGCCGATGCGGCTGCGCGCGAGGGCATGGAGCACGGCCTGCAGAAGGTCGAGGTCTTCGTCAAGGGGCCGGGCTCGGGCCGCGAGACGGCCATCCGGTCGCTGCAGGCGGCGGGGCTCGAGATTCTGGGAGTCAAGGATGTGAGCCCGCAGGCTCACAACGGCGTGCGGCCGCGCAAGCGGCGGAGGGTCTAGGTCATGGCCCGGATGCTCGGACCCAAGTGCAAGCAGTGCCGCCGCGAGAACATGAAGCTGTTCCTGAAGGGCGAGCGCTGCCTGACCGAGAAGTGCGCCATCGAGCGCCGCGCGTATCCGCCGGGTGAGCACGGCCGCGGCCGCATCAAGCAGTCGGAGTACCTGCTGCAGCTGCGCGAGAAGCAGAAGATGCGCCGCTACTACGGCGTGCTCGAGTCGCAGTTCCGGATCTACTACGCCAAGGCCAGCAGGCGCAGCGGGATCACCGGCGAGAACTTCCTGCGCATGCTGGAGCTGCGCCTGGACAACGTCGTCTACCGGCTCGGGTTTGCGGCATCGCGCTCGCAGGGCCGCCAGCTGGTGCGGCACAACCACTTCACGGTCAACGGCAAGAAGGTCAACATCCCCTCCTACCAGGTGTCTGCCGGCGACGTCATCTCGATGCGCGAAGGCTCGGCCGCAAAGGCGGTCGTCACCGACGCCACCGATCTGACCGCGTCGGTGTCACCGTGGCTGCAGGCCGACCACGACAACCTGACGGGGACGGTGCTGCGGCTCCCCGATCGTGTCGACATCGACACGCCGGTGCAGGAGCAGCTGATCGTGGAGTTCTACTCGAAATAACGAAGGAATCTGGGAAGAGGCGAGACGAAATTGCTTGAGATCATCCCGAAGATCACATCCGAGGACATTGGCGAGACGCTTGGCACATTCGTTGTCGAGCCGCTCGACCGCGGCTTCGGATACACGTTCGGTAACAGCTTGCGGCGTGTGCTCCTGTCGTCCCTGGAGGGGGCTGCGGTCACGTCGGTCAAGATCGAGGGCGTGGCGCATGAGTTCACGTCGGTACCGGGCGTCCGCGAGGATGTGACCGACATCATCCTGAACCTGAAGAGCCTGATCTGCCGCCTTCACGGCGAGTCGGGCGAGGTCGAGGTGCAGGTGCAGAAGGACGGCGCCGGCACGGTGACGGCGGCCAACATCGAGGCGCCTGCCGACCTCGAGATCCTGAACCCCGACCTGGTCATCTGTCACCTGTCCGAGAAGGCCCGGTTCGAGATGACCCTGACGATTGCGCGTGGGCGCGGCTACGTCGCCGCCGAGGGCAACAAGGGGCCCGAGACGACGATCGGCGTGATCCCCGTCGACTCCATCTTCTCGCCCGTGCGGCGAGTCGCCTACGACGTCGACCCGGCCCGCGTCGGCCAGCGCACCGACTTCGACAAGCTCAAGCTCGAGGTCACCACCAACGGCTCGATGACGCCGAAGGATGCCGTCAAGGACGCGGCCGAGATCCTGATCCGCTACCTGAGCATCTTCACCGACATCGATGCCGCCGACCTGGCCCTGCGCCCCGACGGCGGAGCGGTCGAGGCCGCCGCGCCGAGCGCGCACGGGATGGAGAACATCCTCATCGAGGAGCTGGAGCTCGGCGTGCGCTCGTACAACTGCCTGAAGCGGGTCGGCATCGAGACGATCGGCGATCTGATCTCGAAGAGCGAGGCCGAGCTGGCGGCGATCCCGAACTTCGGCAAGAAGTCGATCGAAGAGGTCAAGGAGACGCTGGCGGCCCATGGGCTCAACCTGAAGGGCTCCGAGTGAGGCATCGGCGCAAGGGACGGAAGCTGGGGCGTGATTCGTCCCATCGCAAGGCGCTCTACTCGAACATGTGCGGAGCGCTCTTCGAGCATGGGCGCATCCGCACCACCGAGGCGAAGGCCAAGGAGCTGCGGCCGATCGCCGAGAAGCTGATCACGCTGGCGCGGCCCGACCCGGGCAACGTGGCCGCCCAGCGTCAGGCCGTCGCCTTCCTGCGCAGCAAGGACGTCGTGCACAACCTGTTCCACACGGTGGGGCCGCGGTTCACCGAGCGGCCGGGCGGCTACACCCGCATCGTCAAGATCGGCCCCCGGCTCGGCGACGCCGCGCCCATGGTCTACATCGAGCTCGTCGACCACGAGCCTGCCGCCAGGTAGCTCCAGCCGCCGGGGGGTGCCGACCTACCGGCTGACCGTCGCCTACGACGGCACCGACTTCCACGGCTGGGCCGTCCAGCCCGGCCTGCGCTCGATCGCGCTCGACCTCGCGAAGGCGCTCAGCGTGCCGGCCGAGACGCTGACGGTGGCGGGCCGCACCGACAAGGGGGTGCACGCGACCGGAAACGTGGTCTCGCTGCGGGCGCCGCGGCTGCGCCCGGTGCGAGCAGTGAACCGTCGCCTGCCGCCCGACATCGCCCTGCTCGGCTGCGAGGCGGCCGCCGACGACTTCGACGCCCGCGCCCACGCCCGGTCGCGCAGCTACACCTACCGCATCGCGACCGGCGAGCGGCCCGACCCGTTCCGGGCCCGCTACGAGCTCCACCGACACCGGCGCCGGGCGCTGGACGAGGAGGCGTTGCAGGCGTGCGCCGCGGCGATCGTCGGCCGGCACGATTTCCGCGCCTTCACGCCGACCCAGACCAAGCATGTGTTCTTCGAACGGACGGTGCTGGCCGCCGACTGGCGCCGCGACGGCGACCGGCTGGAGTTCCACATCACCGCCGACGCGCTCCTGCGCCACATGGTGCGCGTGCTGGTGGGGACGATGCTGGAGACCCCCGACCCCGCCCACCTCGCACGCCTGGTCACGGGCGCCCACCGTTCCGAGGCGGGCCGCACCGCCCCACCCCACGGCCTCACCCTCACCTCGGTCACCTATGAATAACCGGTGGTGCGCCAAACGGGGTCAGACCCCTTTTGGCGCACCGTGAATAACCGGTGCCAGGCACTCAATATTCACAACAGCTGCCCTCCGGCCGCGTCAAAGGCCTCGACCGTGGCGGCGGCGCAGGGCGAGGCCGGGTAGTCCTCGGCGAACATCGTGAACACCATCGCGTCGCGGGGCTCGTCGTGCTCGTCGCGCAGTCGGCCGCGGAGCGTCGCCTCGTACACGTAGCCGAGCCGCTTGGGGATGGCGGCACTGCGGACGTTCGCCGGATCGCAGCGGATCTCGATGCGGTCGTAGCCCGAGATCTCGAACGCGACCCGGGTCAGAGCGGCGGTCGACTCGCTCGCAAATCCCTGCCCGGTCGAGTCGGCCCGGATCCAGTAGCCGATCTCGCTCGCCCCCTCACCGACCCGCGGGTGCAGGCCGGTGCCGCCGACCGCGCGGCGCTCGTCGCGGTCGAAAATGCCGTACACCGTATCCTGGTCGAGGTCGAACCGGCCGCGGAAGAGGCGCAGCAACTGCACCTTCTGCTCGAGCGTCGTCGGTTCAGCGTGTGCCCACGGCATCCACTCGCGCAGGTGGTCGAGGCTCGAGTCGATGGCCTCCTTGGCGAGCACGGCATCGGCCGGCTCCCAGCAGCGGATCACGAGCCGTTCGGTCACGATCCGGTATGCCGCGTTGGTGGTCTCTGCCATAGCCCGCGCGTACCCTACCGGGCGGCATGAACATTCTGATCACCAACGACGACGGCATCACCTCGCGCGGCCTGTTGGCCGCAAAGCGGGCGCTCGACCCCGTCGGAACCGTGTCGGTGATCGCCCCGGACTCGAATCGAAGCGCCGTCGGCCGCGGCATCACGATCGACCGGCCGCTGACCGTGGTCGAGGTGACGCTGCGCGACGGCTCGACCGGGTATGCGACGGACGGCACGCCCGTGGACTGTGTCCGCTTCGCCGCGCTCGGCCTGCTCGGCGACCCGCCCGACCTGATCGTGTCGGGCATCAATTACGGGGTCAACCTCGGCGACGACGTCACCTACTCGGGCACCGTCGCCGCGGCCTTCGAGGGGCTCGTGCTGGGCATCCCCGCCGTCGCCGTCTCGCAGCAGAGCACGGAAGCCGGCGTGCACTTCCGGCGCCAGTCGGGCTACGACTTCTCGCCCGCAGCCGAGTTCCTGCCGGGGCTGGTGGAGCTCATCAGCACGCGGGGCCTGCCTCCCGGGACGATCCTGAACGTGAACGCGCCGCCGCCGCCGGCGCAGGGCGTCTCGGTGGTGCGGCTCGGGCGGCGGATCTACCGCGACCGGCTCGAGCTCGAGTCCGACGAGCGCGGGCGCCGCCGCTACCACATCTACGGCGACGACCCCTCCTACCACGACGAGCCCGACACCGACTTTCACGCCATCGCCCAACAGCGGATCGCGGTCACGCCGATCCACCTCGACCTCACCAGCGGCCAGGGCATGGACGAGCTCGCCGCCTGGCCCCTGAGTCACGAATAGGGCTGCTGGGCGATCACGACCTCGAGCCCGAACACCGCCAGGCCGGTCGCCGCCGCCACCGCCACCCAGTCCAGCGCCGAGGGCCTGCGACGAAACCGCAGATACGCCAGGAACACGATCGCCTGCGAGAGGTAGAGGGCCACCAGCGACGGGGTGAGCAGGTCACGGTAAAACCGCTCGGGGCTGATCAGGCTGAGCGCGTCGCCGGCGACGAAGAGCACCGCGATCACCCGGGCGGCCCGGGGCACGGACACGCCGAGCATCGCCCGCATCAGCCTGGTCAGCGCGATGAACTCGGCGACGATCACCGCCACCACGCTCGCCGCCGCGCCGATCGCGATGGTGTTCGCAAGGCCGCTGCCCTCGTACGCCTTGATCAGCGTGTAGCCCGGCACCTCGAGCGTCGCCAGGCGCGACCCGCCGAGCTCGGCCATCGGCACCGCCGTCGCCAGCAGCAGCACCGCCGTGAGGACGACGGCGAAGAGGATCGTCCTGCGCACGGTGCGCCCGCCGCCTGAGACCTCGCCGCCCAGGAACAGCGGCAGGCTGGCGCATGTGAAGACCAGCGCCACGTTGCCGATCCCGCGGGCGACGGACTGCCCCTGTGAGTGCGGCGTGAAGGCCGCGGGGTGGATCCCGGTGTGATTGGCGATCACCGCGGCCAGGACGAGCGTCAGGACGACCTGCACCACGGCCGTGATCGCCACCAGGATGATGGCCAGGCGCTCGCCCAGGATCAGCAGGAGCGAGATCGCGATCGGCACTGCCAACTCGAGCAGCGTCTGGTGGTGGGCCACGGCCGGGAATGACTCCGGCAGCTGGTTGTAGACGAGGTAGGTGACCGTGAACGGCAGGTAGAGGAAGTAGCTGAACGTCCAGATGCACCCCTGCACGAGCGCCACTCTGCGCCCGGCCGCGCGCTCGACGAAGGCATACAGGCCGCCGTCCGAGGCGATCTCCTCGGAGTACCGCCACCAGATCAGAAGCGGCGCGGCAAAGAGCGCCGCGCCGGCGAGTACCGTCAGGCCCATCGCCGAGATTGCGGGCCCCCCGACAGCGTCGGGAAGGATGACGGCCGTCAGGGCGAGCGGCCCGCCGACGCAGCTCAGGGCGAAGCCGGCGAAGAGCGCGGTCGGCAGAGAACCACGCTCATTCACCGGCGTTCACCCGGCTGCCGCAGACCGGCGTGAGGGTGCGGCTCAGCTCCAGCCGCCGCCGCTGCTGCTGCTGCTGCCGCCTCCACCCGACGTGGAT
>DATCPV010000386.1:0-1986 GCA_036569885.1 Gaiellales bacterium
GCTCTCGACCGGATGGAACAACCCGTTCGCGTTCGCCTATACGCCGGGCGGCCGGCTGTGGGTCGCCGACAACGTGCCCGGCACGCGCGGGGAGCGGCTCGCCCGCGGCGACCTCGACGGCCGACCCACCCACGTGACGCCCCTGCCACCCGGCACCGCACCCTCCGGCTTGGCCGCCGTCGCCGACAACCGGCTCGTCGTCTGCGGCTTCCAGTCGCACCTGCTCCAGGCCTTCCGCATCACCTCCGGGCAACGAGCCGTCGCGGTGGGAGCGCCCATCGCGCGCAATTGCTGGATCGGCGTCATTCGCCTGGCCGACGGCCGGCTCGCCTACGCCGGGCCCGGCGCGACGGTGACCGTCATCAGCCCCACCGGAACCGGCGCCCATGCCGTCCGGCTCACGGCAGGGGCGCGCGCGTAAAGACGTCGGTGACGCCGTTCGTGTCTGCGGCCACGACTCCCCGGCCACGTGAGTCGAACACGACGAGCGCGCCGTCGCCGGAGAGCAGCCCGCCGCAGGCGCCCGCCGGGATCTGACCGCCGGCCGCCGTCAGGTCGACGCGGATCGTGACCGCCGCCGCCAGGTCACGCTGGAAGACGTCGGTGTGCGCGTTGGTGTCGCCCGCGACGAGCGCCGGATCGTCCGAGCAGAAGGTCACGTACCTTCCGCTCGCCGAGATTCCGCCCTGGACATTGGTCGCAGCGTCGTTCTGGATCACCGGACGGAATCTCCCGGTAACCCGGTTCCAGCGCAGGACGTCCCACCCGGTCGCGGCGCCGTTCAGCACCGCGAAGGCCATGTAGTGCGCGTCGGGGTCCATCACGAGCCCGGCCAGCGGCCCGAGGCCGGGCAGCGGCACCTGCCTGGTGCGGCCCGTGACACGGTTGCGCAGGACGATCCCGATCGAGTTTTGGTCGACGTCCTGCTTCGTCGCCACGACGTACTGGCCGTTCGCCGAGATCGCCACGGGCAGCACGAACGGGATGCCGGCGTCGATCCGCCTGGTCGCGCCGGTGCGGCGGTCGCGCACGAACGTGCGCTCGCCGGCGCAGCACCCTGTGGGCCGCAGCGGCACGTACTCGCCAAATGCCACAACGCGGCCGTTGGCGCTGATCTGCCCGCCGGCAAGCCCGCCGAACCCGCCGTCGTGGAACTGGCCGCCGCCGGGCGGGACGCTCACGCGGCTCGTGGTCCCACGCGCACGGTCGCGCACGAAGACGTCGGGCTCGGCGTTCGTGTCGGCCGCCATGGTCAGGTCGGTCGCGGCCGAGATGAAGACGACGAAGCGCCCGTCGGGCGTGATCGACTGCCCAACGCTCGCGCCATTCGCCTGCCGGCCGCCCGCTCCCAGGCTGACCCGGGTGGTGCGGCCGCTGCGCCGGTCATGGACGAAGACGTCGGCGCGCCCATTCGTATCCCCCAGGACGAGGTTGGTGGCCGTTGAGTCGAAGAGGACGAACCGGCCGTTCGGCGTGACCGCGACCGGAGTGCTCGGCCCGTTCGCCTGGGCGCCGCCGGTTGCGACGCTCACGCGCACGGTCGCCGCCGGCGCGGCCTGGGCCCGGGCCGGCGCGCTCCCCGCGACGGTCACGAGCGCAATTCCGATCATGAGCGCGCGCGTCTTCACAGCTCCATCGCATAGTGTCGCTCGTGACACGGCTCGCCCCGGAAGTCCGCCGCCACCTCGGCCTCGAGCGTCATGCCCAGGCGCTCGAGCAGGCGAGCGCTCGCGGTGTTGCGGGTATCCGTGATCCCGATCAGCCGCCGCACCCCGGTGTCGGCACGCAGGCCGCCGGCCAGCGTTCGGGCCGCCTCCTCGGCCAGCCCGCGGCCCTGGGCGTCACGCGCGAGCGTGATCCCGAACTCGGCCTCGCGGCCTGACCGCATGATGAAGAGGCCGATGTCACCCAGCAGCTCGTCGGCCGCGGCATCGGCGATCGCGATCTGGAGCCATTCGCCCGGGAGCCCGAACTCGGCCCGCGACA